>JAHEAM010000004.1:0-12645 GCA_024642765.1 Planctomycetaceae bacterium | reverse complement strand
AATTGTTGACCGGGGGTCATGAGTTTTAGATCATGATCGGGAGTCACGCCGAAGGACGCGAGGGCCTGTTCAAGCATTTGCTGATGTTGGCCGGTCGAGAGCAAAAAGGGAGTCAGACATGTGGAGCGCTGCAACTCGAGATACAGCGGAGCCATCTTGATGGCCTCGGGGCGCGTTCCGACAATCAGAACAACGGTCTTTTTCATGGTTGGCGTTTTGGAAAGGACGTCGACGGGCAAAAAAATATCAATCAGGTTTCATTTGTCAGTTTAGAATGTTGGCATTTTTTTATTTCTGAGCTTTCGGTCAGTTCATGCCAGCCCTGCCCCCGCGTAAAAACGGGGGACTAACGGTACCGGCCCGGCATTTTTTTCGTAAAAAATTTGAGTAACTGCGGGACTACCGATTCGCGATCTGAACGGCTTCTTGTTTGGCAAGTTCCATGTCGTGGTCGACCATGATGTGAGCGAGATCGCGGCAAGTCACCTGCGGTTCCCAGCCGAGAGACTTGCGGGCCTTGGTGCTATCCCCCAGCAGCAAATCGACTTCGGTTGGACGGTAATATCGCGGATCGATTGCAACATAGTCTTCCCAATTCATTTCCAAATACTGGAAGGTGTAATCAAGGAATTCGCGAATCGTATGCGTCTCACCGGTAGCCAGGACGTAATCGTCCGGTTCAGGGTGTTGTAACATCATCCACATGCCTTCGACATAATCTTTGGCATAGCCCCAGTCGCGTTTCGCATCGAGGTTGCCCAGATAAAGTTTTTGCTGCAAGCCGAGTTTGATACGAGTTGCGGCGCGTGTGATCTTGCGCGTCACAAACGTTTCGCCTCGCCGAGGTGATTCGTGATTAAAAAGGATGCCGTTGACCGCGAACAAATTATAGGCCTCGCGGTAGTTGACCGTTTGATGGAAGGCGTAGACTTTGGCGCAAGCGTAAGGTGATTGCGGGCGGAAGGGCGTGGTTTCCGATTGCGGCGTTTGCAAAACGTCGCCGTACATTTCCGAGCTACTCGCTTGATAGACGCGAGTTTCTTTTGTTTTGTTTAGTTGGCGGGCAGCTTCGAGGACGTTCAGTGCGCCGACGCCGACCACTTGCAGCGTGTAGGCTGGGGCATCGAAAGAAACACGCACGTGACTTTGAGCACCCAAATTGTAAATCTCGTCAGGCTGGACATCGAGAACAAGGTTTGTGATGTTTTGGCCGTCGGTCAAGTCACCATAATGCAAGAACAGTTTTGCCGCAGGGTCGTGTGGGTCACGATACAAATGATCCAAACGTGCGGTGTTGAAACTACTGCTGCGGCGAACAACGCCGTGTACTTCGTAGCCTTTTTCCAGCAGTAATTCGGTCAAATAGGATCCGTCTTGGCCGGTGATTCCAGTAATCAATGCGCGTTTCGTCATCTGTGATCAAACCTCTCTTAGTGTTTGTGCGTCGGCTTCTGCCAAAAAGTCTTGATAGGTCTCAACGAGCCCATCTTCCAAATTAATCTGTGGCTCCCAACCCGTCGACCGAATTAGCTCGATCGTAGTCCGTTTCACGGGTGTTCCGTCGGGTTTCGTGGTGTCGAAATCGATACGGCCGTCATAACCTACGGTTCGCGCTACGAGCCGAGCCAAATTGGCAATCGTAATGTCGACGCCGGTTCCGACGTTTACCCAATCAGGAGGATCGGCGAGCGAAATGAGATGCAATATCGCTTTCGCTAAATCATCGACATGCAAGAACTCGCGACGCGGAGTGCCGCTGCCCCAAATGGTAACCGAGGGTGCAGCATTTATTTTAGCTTCGTGAAATCGACGCAGTAGGGCCGGCAGAACGTGCGAATTTTCTGGATGGTAGTTGTCGCCAGGACCATACAGATTCGTCGGCATTGCAGAATGAAAAAGATCGCCATGCTGTCGGCGATAGAATTGACACATTTTAAGGCCAGCAATTTTTGCGAGTGCGTAGGCTTCGTTGGTCGCTTCCAATGGACCGGTGAGCAAGCAATCTTCGCGCAGCGGTTGAGGAGCCTGACGCGGATAAATGCAAGTGCTACCTAGAAACAAGAAGCGTGGAGTTCGCCGTCGGTGAGCGGCATGAATGGCGTTCGTTGCCATCGTCAAGTTTTGATAGATGAAGTCTGCCGGATAAGTATCATTGGCATGTATTCCGCCGACGCGAGCTGCCGCAAACAAGACAATATCGGGCCTCTCGCTGGCAAAAAAATCTTCCACCTCGGACTGCCGCGTCAAATCAAGTTCATGGTGCGTGCGGACGACTATGTCCTCCACGCCCCGCGCCGAACAGGCACGCACTAGTGCACCGCCCACCATTCCACGATGACCCGCAATGTAAATTTTGGATTGATTAAGAGGTTTTTGCATTTGCGAAAAGGGGTGCAGAGTCGAATGGTGTATTAAAAAAGAGGCATTTCATTTTAATTGAGAACACCGAAGTTCGGATCGAAAAGACCATATTATTATGGACCACGAAAGCGGCGTTCCGCTAGAACCCTCATTGGATTCTGGCTAAATTGGCCTAAATTGCAATCTCAAATCGGCTCCAAGAGGCCTTCGTCGACCTCCATTGAGACCCCTTGCTCCAAATAGCGCACCGAAAGTAGGAGGCGTGTTTTGCCCTCTCGCCTCACGACGGTACCTTCATATCCTCGAAACGGTCCCGATCGAACTCGAACCCTTTGCCCCGCCACAAGTTTCGCCTCAGGCGTCAACGGTTCACCGACCGCGATTGCTTGGTGGATTTGCTTCAGATCGAGAACAAGTGCTTCGCGGTCAGTGACCTTCGATTGTTTCGAAATACAATTTGTCTTCAACGCTTGGACGCGATCAGATTCAGTCGCCAGCATGAAAACGTAATTTGGAAACAACGGAATGAACGACTGACGCATACGGCCCTTGGGCGAGCGAGTTCGTTTTACGATGATGGGGGCAAAGAACCCGATTCCCAGCGTTTTAAGTTTGCGCATCAAGTCTTTTTCGCGGCGCGAGATCGTGTAGATGCACCACCAGTCTCGTGACAAATCGGAGATCGCTTCGTCGGAATCTAATAGTCCAGCGGGGTATAGGTCGTCTTCCCGTTTCAAAATGGGCATTAGGACTTGGCCGTGTTGCGATGAGAAACAGATTGTTGAGCCGCTGTTCTTATCATATCGAAATTATGGATTTCAATCTCCTGTTTGTTCCGTACCGCCTTGATTTTCAAGGTCGTCAGACTTCCACGGGTTGCTCCAATTGTTCCATCGGTCCAAATAACGCGCATAAACGGGAAACTCCTCCGTGCGGGCCGCTAACCAATCCCGGGTTTGCTCCACCAATGCTTGCTCTTGCTCAATTTCAAGTTGGCCCTGCAGTACCGCCGTTCTCAAAAAAACGAAATAGGTATCCAAAACATCGCAACGGCAATAGTCGTTGATCTCGCGTAATTGGCCGTTGTCGAACATTTCTTGAACCATGTGGCCTTGGGTCTCCATTTTCCCAGGTTTTCCCAGAAGATTTGCCACGAGGTTTAGTCCACCGTTCAACCGCGAAGCACCGAAATTGGTGAGCACTTCTTGTAAGTCCAAATGGGCAGCCATGTTATAGCGATTGCGATATTGATCCCAAGATTTCGCTTGCACGTTGAACCAGTCGGGCACGCTGATGCCGAATCGAAAGGCGGCTAACTCCAGCAGCGGAATGTCAAAAGACCGACCATTGAACGTCACCAAGGTCGGTTTGCCATAGCCATGCCAGCCGCGCCAAAAATTCTCGGTGATCATATGGGGTCGGTACTTGGGTTCATCCAAAGTGACCAAGTCGAGCAGTTCAAATTCGGAATTCACCTTCGCGATTGCGATCGAAATCGGAATTTGAAAAGTATAAGGAATGAATTCGGTTTCATACTTTTCCATCAATTCGCCTCGATATCGATCGATGGCTGCGATAGGTTCCAGTTCCTCGCCGGGGTAACGAATCTGAGCGACCAGGTGTCCATCCGCTATGCTTTCAGCATCGAACACAAAGTAGCGAACGTTTTTCTTGCTCATGGTATTGCGCATCGCTTTGGGCAACTGTATTTTTGTCAATCGGCTTGTGATTGTTGCACAATTCAAGTTGTTTTTCGACTGCCTGCCTGCAATCCCCGCAGAATAGGGCCCTGTTAACAGAAACAAAAGAATGAGGCAAAATAAACTGCCGGTTGTCGACCGCTGTCTGGACAAAACACACCTCCAAAAAAGTTAATTGAAACGATGAATTCCGAACGACTATTGCAACGATTTCTCCAGTATGTCCAAATCAACACGACCGCAAATGAACGCACACAAGACTACCCTAGCAGTTCCGGACAATTGGAATTGGGGCGACTGGTCGTTTCGCAACTGCAACAAATGGGTATTGCTGATGTGCAACAAGATGAACACGGGATAGTTATCGCAAAAATACCGGCACGCGGTCGCCCAACCGCGCCCGTTATCGCCTTCAACGCTCATTTCGATACATCGCCCGAAACAAGCGGGAAAAATGTTCGGCCAAATGTTATCCGCAATTTCGACGGAAACGATATTCGCTTGGCAGGCGATCCATCCAAAATCATTACCGCTGAAAAGTGTCCTGAGTTACCAGCGGCGCGAGGTCAAACGATCATCACGACCGACGGCACGACATTATTGGGAGGCGACGATAAAGCTGGCGTTGCGATCATGATGGAATTGGCCAACACGCTCGTTGAGTTCCCCGAAATCGAACATGGTCCGATCCGATTGTTGTTTACTTGCGATGAAGAAATCGGGCGTGGCACGCAACATGTCGATCTGGCCAGTTTAGGTGCAGATGTTTGCTACACGTTTGATGGAAGCGGAGCGAACACTATTGACCACGAAACTTTTTCGGCCGACATGGCGGAAGTTGTTATCCACGGCGTGAATATCCATCCCGCGATAGCCAAGGGTAAGATGGTCAACGCTATTCGCGCAGCAAGCGACTTGATCGCAAGATTGCCGCGGGATTCGGCTCCTGAAACAACAGACGGTCGTACAGGTTTTGTTCACCCCTACTCGCTTGAGGGTGGTGTTGGGGCAGCGACAGTCCGAATCATCATTCGGGACTTTGATACGTCGAAACTCGTGCAACATGCCGATTTGATTCGGGAAGCAGCCAAAGAAACCGAGCGCCGTTTTGTCGGCGCGCAGGTAGAGATCAAGATCCACAAACAATATCGCAACATGGCCGATGGCTTGACTCAAGAACCGCGAGCGGTTGCATTTGCAGTTGCCGCCCATGAACGGTTGGGTCGCAAGGCGAATTTGTCGATTATCCGTGGTGGAACTGACGGTAGTCAATTGACAGAAAAGGGCCTCCCTACCCCAAATCTTTCTTCGGGTCAGCACAACTTTCACTCGCCCCTGGAGTGGGCTTCTTTAGACGAAATGGTGGCTGCTTGCGAGGTCGGGATCGCGCTGCTCGGTTGTTGGGCGGAAGTTTGAGCCATCCTTCCAGTCGCTACAACCGCTAGGATCGACTTGATCATGGAACGGTTTGTGTCCACGGTTGGTCAAGGTCGAAACTAACTCCATACCGCGTGGCGCCCTTCCGTGTGAACTCTCATATTGTGGCGTCCGAATCCCATATGCCCGATCGGATGCCGGCTATGAATCGTTTTGTCGTAACCCTTTTGCTCACTGGCATAATCGTCGGCGGCGGATGGGCGCTTTACCACCATGACCAAATAGGCTCGCCACAAGACGCATGGCAGCTCTTGAAAAACCAACTGGCGATCGACACCAGTGGTAATTCACTTGAGCAGATCCAGGCGATTAAGGTTCCAGGACAATTGGCGGGCTGGTCAACGCCAGTACAGAACCCCGATTCCCTTCGGATCGCGAGTTTCAACGTACAAGCCTTAAACGATTCAAAACTTGCTGACGAAGCGACCATGCAATGTCTTGTTCGCATCGTGCGGACGTTTGACATTCTCGCTATCCAAGAAATCAGCAGCAGTGATTCCGCTCTGCTGCAGAAGTTCGTAACACGCATCAATGAGGGGCAATTTCATTACGCGTTTGCAGTGAGTCCCCTTGGGGCAATCGGACTAGGCGAACAATCGGCCTTCATCTTCAATCAGGCAACAGTGCGTATGGACGATTCGTTTTCGTACACGGTTCAGGATCCACAACAAGTCCTGGATCGGCCGCCATTTGTGGGTTGGTTCCGCGCAGCACAGCCGCGACCTGATCGGGCTTTTACATTCACTTTAGTGAATGTTCACTTCAGCAAGCAGCGGGCCAACGATCAGCTGCAATACTTGCCAGACTTATTTCGTACCGTTCGCAAGGACGGACGCGGCGAAGATGATGTCATTATCCTCGGTGACTTCCAAATGGGCGACCGGGGCCTATTGCCATTGGGCCAAACCAGCGGGTTGACTTGGGCGATCAAGAACAAACCTACCGACACTGCGGGACTTGCGCAATGGGACAACTTGCTGTTTGATGAACGGGCGTCGATTGAGTTCACTGGCGAAGCGGGCGTCTTCGATTTCTTAAAGCACTACAATCTTTCGCTTGAACAAGCGATCAACGTCTCCGATCATATGCCAGTCTGGGCGGAATTCTCGATCATCGAAGGAGTTACTCCCGGACGCGTTGCTCGAGACCCAGCCTCAAAGACCCCGTTTTAGGCCAAGCGAACTCGAGTGCCTCCGAACAATCGTTCGCTGCAAGTCTCTTTCATCGGTATTTGATTCGACTTATCATGTACGCTCACGTGGGATTTGTTCTTGGTCCCACGGTTCTTGGATTCACAGACACGTGGCAACGATGACGATCAAAGTTGGTATTGCGGGTATTGGGTTTATGGGCTGGATTCATTGGCTCGCCTATAAACAAGTTGAAGGGATCGAAGTTGTCGCAGTTGCCGAGCAAGACGCAACGCGACGGACAGGCGACTGGCGAACGATCAAGGGAAACTTTGGGCCGCCCGGCGAACAGGTTGATCTATCAGGTATCGCAGTCTACGCGGACTACATCGATATGCTGGACGATCCGAACATCGATATGGTGGATATCTGCTTGCCTCCTGCGGCGCACGTAACCACGGCGGTTGCGGCGGCAAACAAAGGTAAGCATGTGTTCTGCGAGAAGCCAATTGCTCTCAATGTGCCAGACGCCGAAGCCATGGTCGCGGCATGTCAGGCCAATAACCGACTCATCGCCGTCGGTCACGTGCTACCGTTCTTTCCAGAATACCAATGGGCACTTGGGCATATTCGTTCAGGTGAATTCGGTCAGTTGCTTGGAGGCAGTTTTAAGAGAGTCATTTCAGATCCCAATTGGCTGCCAGATTTTTACAACTTGGAACGAGTTGGTGGGCCGCTTCTGGACTTGCACATCCACGACGCTCATTTGATTCGATTGTTGTTTGGATTGCCAACTCAGGTCACGAGTCGCGGCCGACTGCGCGAGGGAACCGTTGCTTATGCGCAAAGCCTGTTTGATTTCGAAGACCTTAACCTAGTGGTTAGTAGCACCATGGGTGTGATCAACCAACAAGGCCGCCCGTTCACGCATGGCTTTGAAATACATTTGGAGCGGGCAACGATTCACTTTGAATTCGCCGCATTCGAAGATGGCGGCGAAACGATGCCGGTCAAATTGGTTGCCAGCGACGGCACAATACGTCGTCCACTGGCCAGTGAAGGCGATCCCATCGAGGGCTTCGTTGCGGAAATCGAAGAGGTCAAGAAGGCGGTGCTCACAGGCCACCCATCGCCTATTCTAGGTGGCGATCTTGCGCGAGACGCAATCAAGATTTGCGCTGCCGAAGCCATGGCCGTCGCAACGCGCAAGGCGATAAGCGTTTAGACAAAGACCTCAAAATGAATGATCAAGGGGTGAAATTCGACGCACCATTATTTCATAGAGTGACTTATACTTTATAGTGTGCCGAACTTTTCCCCCGATTCAATTTGACTGAATGGGTCAACGGAGGCTGTTAGATCCAAGTACCAAACGTGCTGATAACATAGTCCACATCAGTAGCCTTTATTCTGTTGATTCCGCCGTTGAATCCACGGGCCTTTACCGTGTTGAATCCCGTGAAGTAGGCGTGGTAGGCAGGTGTGTTGAACCAGTCAGTATTAGCCTGTCCACCGAGCGTGTCGTTTCCGGACGAATCAAAAAATTCAACGATGTCGTCACCGCCAAGGTTGCTCATGGTTCGTGTGGCTTCGAAATTTCGAGCGTTAATCTGGTAACCCATCCCACTTATTTTTGTGAACTCGTTTCTAACAACCAAGGTATCGTTACCGGCGGAATCAAACAGCTGAGCAACGTCATTTCCACCTGATGCGTACGCATCCACACGGTCGAAACCGCGACCGTAAATCATAAAGTTGTCATTCCGTATGTAAGCCGAAATGGGGCGTGCGACAAAGCGATCATCTCCTGCCGAATCGTTCATTAACGCGAAGTCATAGCCGTCTGTGGCGATAGCATCGACTCGGAAAAAACCTGAAACCAGATTGCTAAAACCACTACCAACCATTCGCGATTGAGTTGGACCGGCAAAATAGGTTTCATCGCCCGCAGTGTCCCGCAGCGTTGCCAGGTCTTTCCCGGACGTTGACATGGCTTCCATAGCGGAAAATCCTTTTGCGAGGACTTCAAAACCTGAACCAGTCATTCGAGCGTATGTCGCTGTCTGCGGTATAATGGCCGCTCAAATCGATAGTCAGCATGCACCGCGGTTCTAAGGAAGCCTAGGGATGTACATTTCGAAAATTAGAAGGTTTGTTTCGAATTTTTCAATTTCCGCTGCTTCGTAGGAAATTCGGGGTCATAATTTCTTCCAGGGATTATGAAGAGGGAAAAATGCAGAGCGTTAAATCTGGTCAGGTACTATCCAAAAATCAATCCTTTTCTAACTAGTTGGCTGAGTAATGCCCCAGGTTTTTCGCAAAAAAACAGCCCAAGGGCCTGCAGAACGACGTAGCATTCGCAATTTTGTTTAGAACATCTCGAAAAAGACAGACAGAAATACAAACACAATGGCTTTGCGACTGATTGAACTTATAATTCCAGCGGACTCTGCGAGTGCAATCGAGTCGCTGACAAGCGTGCAAAATGTGCTGGGACGATGGGAAGAACACCTCGTTGATGACCGGTTGCTGGTCCGCTTTTTGGTCCAGGTCGAGAAGAGTGAATCGATTTTGGACGAACTCGAAAGTAAGTTCGCGGCCGTGCCTGGCTTTCGAGTGATGCTACTGCCGATCGAGGCTACCTTGCCTCGCCCCGCTCCACTTGAAGAAGACGACTCGCCTGAGAAAAAGAAATCGCCGGAGCGAATCAGTCGCGAAGAGCTTTACAACGACATCGCCGAATCAACCAAAATATCTTGGGTGTTTGTGACCCAGGTCATCCTTGCCACGCTGGTGGCTGCAGTTGGACTTGTACGCGACGACACGGCGATCATCATCGGAGCGATGGTGATCGCGCCGTTGCTAGGTCCCAATATGTCACTTTGCCTGGCGACGTGTTTGGGAGATTTGGAATTGGCGAAGCGATCGCTGAAGTCAAACGTTGTTGGCCTCGCCGTGGCGCTGGCGGCTTCGCTATTCATTGGACTCTTGTTCACAATCGACCCTGCGGGCCACGCGATTTCAGCACGAACACATGTTTCGGGCAGCGATATTGTGCTCGCGCTGGCGTCCGGTTGTGCTGGTGTTTTGGCGTTTACTACAGGAGCACCTTCTGCCTTAATCGGGGTGATGGTTGCCGTCGCGCTGTTGCCGCCATTTGCTGTATTCGGACTGCTCTTAGCCAAGGGTGAGTTTTATTTTGCAATGGGTGCTTTGCTGCTTGTTTCAGCAAACGTGATTTGCGTTAACCTCGCTGGAGTTGTGACGTTTTATGTACAAGGCCTGCGGCCACGGACTTGGTGGGAAGCCGACCGTGCAAAGAAAGCCACACGAGTCGCCATCGCAACTTGGTCGAGTTTGCTCGTCATCTTGATTTTTATTATCGCCATTGCGTCACGAACCTAAATTTTAATTTGGGATTGATTGTCGGTGACTTAATTCGATTGCTTAATATCAAACATCACAGGTTGCCAGGATTGATCAATGGGTGTGAGCGCCAGACGCCAGCCTGATACATTACACGCGTTGGCCTGTTTGATTTGTGCTGAAATTTGGGCGTCGGATACATTCCAACCTTGCAGGATTGGAACCAATCGCGGGCTAGCGACACCGGTACCTTTTCGTTTAGGAGGCATTTCTTGGAATGAACGAACTGTGTACTTGATCCAAGCAGCGTCAGTGCCGTAACGTGAAAGATCGCGTTCGTAGTCGATATAAAAACTTGACACGCCAATCAGCGGACTCACCTGGGCGACGGCGTCGAGTTGTGCCGTAAACTCCGTCCAACATTTGCCATCGAAGCAGGCGACACCGCAGCACACGGAATGTTCATCTTCTTGCTCGCACTCTCCGGCAAAGATCGGAACGATCTGACTCTCCGGCGAAAGTTCTTGGATTGCAGAAACGAATTTTGCGGCTGCGCTATTGTCGAGAGGCGTTGCTGTCTTGATCGGGCCGTAGTCGGCTGTCCAGCGACATAAGGGGTGCCCACAACCACACGCGCTCGGTGCACCTTGCAAATCATGCAGCCAGATTTTTTCCGCGATGGGCATGTTGCGAAGCAAACTTGCAACACGATCCTCGTGCGCTGCAAACGTTTCTGCGTACAGGATCGGAACCCATGGACTATTCTTTACAACCTGATTTTCAGTTGGTTCGGCAACAGCTGGAAATAGCTTGCGCCATTCGGCGTGTCCCTGCAGGCTGGCCATCCATTCGGGATGAGCTGCGGCCATTTCGGGGCAACGTCCAATTTCGATAAAGTACTCCAGCGGGAGCTTCGCCGCGTTGATCGCAGTTGCGGCCTTTAGTTCAGCCGAGTGATTTGTGTCATTCGACAAAACCATTGCCACGCAATATGAATTCACTTGCCATTCTCGCAACGCTTCGGATGTCACTTGCTCGGCCGAAACAACGATGCCCCGCGTCACAACAATGCTCGATGTTACGTTGGGTGGGACCGTATCGGTTGTTGAAGGTTGGTCGGCCGGGTCTTGGCATCCCGCAAAAATTATCAACAGTGTCACTAGCAATGAGGGGGTACTGATTCTATTTTGCATTGCCAGCCGCCAGTTCTTGCGAGTCAATTTTTGTATCGGGATATTCGTGACTCCAGGCGTACCAGCGGCAAACGATCGATGGCACCCATGTCAGTTCTTTGCCACGCAGTTTTCCATCGACTGCGCGACCGGCCAAAGTCCAACGTGTACCCGTCTCCTTGTCTTTGAACGGTGCTGTTTCTGGCGAAATGCCGTCGGCGCAAAAAGTTAGTTTTTGACCATCGAGTTCTGCATGAAACGCGACAGCCGATTGCGTCGGCCCGTACCAAAACACGGCAATATCCGTGCCGTCAACTGTCGCCATCCGGCAGTTGCGGTCACCAAGTCCATCGAGTGCGAAGGCTATTTTTTCATTCGTACCTTCGACCCCTAGAATCCGAGCGAACTTGTCCATTCGATCGTCAACTTTGCCGATTGAATTAAGCGCTTCCTTCGAAATACTCGTTGGCAACTCGGCGAGCGGATATTTTTTTCCATCATACAAATCATAAGCAGTAGATTCAGGATGCAGCATCATCCAGTGCTTCCAAGTCGTGAGGATACTGGGCACTCGCTCCAATTTTATACCCTTTTGTGGACCGTCGATTGCGATGCCCGTCAGTGCCGACCATAGCGTGCCATCCCGGCCTTGTACTACCATCACGCCACTACGCCAACCGTAGAAGCGATAACCGTAGTCTTTTGCAAACGATGAAACGTATCCACCGTCAGGGTCATAAAAAAACAGCCCATAGGTGTCATTCACAACTCGTGGCGCTGCAATGAAATGTCGCAGTGGCATTGCGCCACCGTTATGGGCACCGCGAATCCAAGCCAATACGATGTCGTTGTCTTTGACCAAGGACTTAAGGTTTTGATTGACACAATAGGAACAAGGCGGTTCCGTCAATGGTTCGAATAGGTCCGGTTTTGCTACGATCGTTTCTTGCGTTGCTACAGGCTCTTGAGCAATCACTGAGCCCAACTCAACAACCAAACAGGCGAAACACAAAAAAATTGGAAGAATTGCGGTCATGAGGACGATCCATTCAGAAATTAAAAAAACGAGTGCGTGTCATGTGGACTCCCGCCATTCGCGGTACAATCAACGACCACAATTATAACAAATGTTGCTCAAGTATTTTCTCGCGATTTGAGTTATGCTTAATGTGCGGTTGCCTTTGCCGAAGATGAATGAAAGCGAATGTCGGCAATCTGTGTCGTATCTGAATCCATAAAATCAGGAGTGTTTTGCAATGAACGATCGTCGACAATTCTTGAAAACTGGTTTGGCTACGGCGACCATTTTGAGTGCCCCTTCTCTGTCAATGGCCAGTCGGGTCGCACGTCGTGATAATGTGATTGGACGCGATGAGGTGATTATTGGCGAAGGCGATTTTCGCTATCGCGTGAACCACACGTTTTGCCAACTGCCCGACAAATACCATTGGCAAACCACTCACAACGTGGCAGTCGATA
>JAHEAM010000659.1 GCA_024642765.1 Planctomycetaceae bacterium | reverse complement strand
GGGGGACGGGGCAAAGGCAATTTTAAGGAAGTCCCCGATCAACGCGGCGTGCAACTTGTCAAAAGTTCAAGCGAAGCACGTGACGTTGCCCAACGAATGCTGGGCAACACTTTAGTCACAATTCAAACAGGCGAAGGCGGCAAGACCGTAAATCAAGTCCTTGTCGAATCAGGTTGTGACATCGGTCGCGAGCTGTATTTGGGTCTCGTCTTGGATCGCGCCGCCGCAAAACCCGTTTTGATGTGCAGCCAAGAAGGTGGAGTCGAGATCGAGAAGGTCGCTGCCGAGACTCCTGAGAAAATCTTCAAGGAGCATTTCGAACCCGCTCAAGGCATCGAGAGTTTCCAAGTCCGCAAGCTCTGCCAACAATTGGGCATCACTGGCAAAAGCGTTTTCGCAGCTGACAGATTTTTCAAAGCGCTATGTCGAATGTTTGTCGATATGGATTGCAGTTTGGTGGAAGTCAACCCGTTGGTCGTGACGAAGGATGGGCAGCTCGTAGCGCTCGACGCCAAAGTCACGTTCGATTCAAACGCAGAATTTCGTCACAAAGATCTTGAAGAAATGCGTGACCTTTCCGAGGAAGAAGAATCCGAAGTTCGCGCCTCTAATGCCGGCCTGAGCTATGTCAAACTCGACGGCAACATCGGCTGCCTCGTGAATGGTGCTGGGCTCGCGATGAGCACGATGGACATCATCAAACTTCATGGCGGTGAACCCGCGAACTTTCTCGACGTAGGGGGTGGCGCCAATGCAGACCAAGTCACCGAGGCGTTTCGAATCATTCTGTCGGACCCACACGTCAAAGCAGTGTTGGTAAACATCTTCGGTGGAATCATGAAATGCACCACCATCGCAGAAGCGATTGTGACCGCAGCCCGTTCAGTTGGATTCAAGGTCCCGCTAGTGGTTCGCTTGGAGGGCACCCAAGTTGAACAGGGACGCAAGATCTTGCAAGATTCGGATGTTGACATCATCGCAGCAACAGATTTGACTGACGCCGCGCAAAAAGTGGTTGCCGCTCTCGCTTAAGAACATCCGATACCAATGTCGCTGTTTCGTTCAGCAACTCAATTGCAATAGACTATCAAAACAACAAATATCAACTCATCAAAGCGATTTAAAACATGAGTATCTTGATCGACAAAAATACAAAGGTCATTTGCCAGGGCATCACGGGCAGCGTTGGTGCGTTCCACACGCGCGGCTGTTTGGAGTACGGCACAAAAATGGTCGGTGGTGTAACGCCAGGCAAGGGTGGCCAAACGGCTGAAGGCCTGCCAGTTTTTGACACAGTCGTGGAGGCCAAAGAAAAAACAGGTTGCAATGCAACGATGATTTTCGTACCACCGCCCTTTGCCGCCGATGCGATTCTGGAAGCGATCGACGCCGAATTAGAAGTAGTCATCGCTATTACGGAAGGCGTCCCAGCGCTTGATATGGTTCGCGTTTACGATCGAGTCAAACGATCGAAATCCGTTTTGGTTGGCCCGAATTGCCCCGGCGTGATCACGCCCGGCCAATGCAAAATCGGGATTATGCCCGGATACATTCACACGCCAGGCAAGGTCGGTATTATGAGCCGTAGTGGCACCTTGACCTACGAAGCCGTTTGGCAAACATCGAATTTGAAAATGGGCCAAACGACATGCGTCGGTTTGGGTGGCGATCCAATTGTTGGCACATCCTTCATCGATGTTTTGACGTGGTTCCAAGAGGACCCAGCGACCGAAGCGATCTTGATGATCGGTGAAATCGGTGGTACTGCCGAAGAAGAAGCAGCAGCTTTCGTCAAAGCAAATGTCACAAAACCAGTTGCGGGGTTCATTGCCGGCGCGGCAGCCCCTCCGGGCAAACGCATGGGTCATGCCGGCGCCATCATTAGCGGCGGCAAGGGAACGGCGGCCGAAAAACAATCCGCCATGCGCGATGCCGGCATCGAAGTCGCTTTAAGCCCTGCCGACATGGGCACAGCGATGGCACGGGCCATCGCCAACCACCGTA
>JAHEAM010000194.1:2545-7236 GCA_024642765.1 Planctomycetaceae bacterium | reverse complement strand
TTGGGAATCGGGATGAGACGTTGTGAGGTCTTGGGGCCGCGGTCCGTGTCGCCGACTGCAAAGACATGGTGGCGCGGTGTGTAGTTGCCCGAAAGCAAACAGGCCCGACTAGGTGCACAATTTCCCGCGGCTGCGTAGGCAGAACTAAAGACCATCCCCTCCTTCGCAAGCGCATCAATGCGGGGCGTCTCGTAGAAGTCACTCCCCTGATACCCAACATCTCTCCAGCCAAGGTCGTCGGCGAAAATCAAAATGATATTAGGTTGCTGTGCCGCGAGAACAGGTGCGACACAACCAAAAGTCAACGCAACGAACACAAAAGGAATCTGCATATGGTTAATTGAGCATTATTGAAGTCTTGCTGCACTAAAAAAACAAAACTGCATTCTAGTTACCTAGAATTCCAAAGTGCAACAACTGACCGCAAAAACTCAAGGCGTCTATTTCGGGTTTCTAGCGCAACAATGTTACTGTAGCGTAACGGCGCAAGCCGTACGGTTCTTCGCAATGCGTTCGATGTAGGTTCAAAATCGGCAGGCTTGTGCACCTGCCTCTATAGAGAGTTTTAGTTTTTCCGAGTCTAAACTATGCAAATCAATAGGAAAAAGAGCCCAAATGGATTTGGATTTTGTTCGAAATCGAGCGTTGGCACTTGGCGCCTATTTTGATTCAAAAACTTTTTTGCCGCCGATAAAAGTCTGAAGAACTTTAATTCCCGAAATTTCGCTTTCATCACATTCAAGCGGGCTTTTGTCGAGGACAATAAAATCGGCCAGTTCGCCCGGCGTCAGACTGCCTTTTGACGATTCCTCAAATGCCGCGTATGCCGCATTCATCGTGTACGTCTGCAACGCCTCCATCCGTGTCAAACATTGTTCGGGAAAGAACTGACTTCCATCCTTCAAACGCCGCGAAACCATAGCGGAAAGAGACGGAAATGGATTGACATCCTCTACCGGTGCATCCGTGCCGTTGCTTACAACCGCCCCCGAATCCCACAAGCTACGCCAAACATAGGCCCCTTGTTTGGATCGCAAATTCCCCAAACGCTGCGGAACAAAAATTGCATCCGAAGTGCAATGTACTCCTTGCATTGAGGCGATGATTCCCAGTTTTCCAAAACGCTCAATATCATCGGGCGCTAAGTGCTGCGCGTGTTCGATACGCCATCGTCGGGCCTGATTCGCCGGATGAGTGGTAAATGCACTTTCCATTAAGTCCAAAACTTCTTTGTTAGCTCTGTCACCAATCGCGTGCACGCAAAGTTGAAATCCGTTTGTCACCGCGAGCTCTGCCGTTTCCGCGATCGACTCGATCGTCGACGTATTCAATCCTGTTGATGTCGGCAGGTCTTGATAGGGTTGCAATAACCATGCACCGTGCGGGCCAAGAGCTCCATCGACGGAGCGTTTGATCGCGCTACATGTAAAGAATTCTTTCCCCAAGCCGATAGCCTTCAATTTCGGCAATTCGGAAGCAAGGAGTCGATTGTCGTCGAGCAACATCACCCACAATCGCACCGGCAACTTTTCTTCGATTGCAAGCTTGCGCAGAAACTTGGTATTCGGCACGCTAGATCCCGCATCTTGAAAGCTGGTAATTCCGTTTTTCAAGCACTCATTACCAGCAAGCTCGATGGCCTTTAATGTCAACGTAGCGCGCTGACTCGGTGTGAGTCGCGATTCGTCGTTTGCTTGGGCCTTTTCGACAAGGTTTTGAGCTGTCTCTCGAAAAACTCCGATAGGCTTCCCTGCCGCGTCCCGCAACAATTCACCACCGCTCGGGTCCGCAGTGTTGCTGTCGATTCCTGCCATTCGCATGGCATAACTATTGGCGATACTCATGTGACCACTCGCATGAGTAAGCAGGACCGGATGGTTCGGCGCCGCTTCATCAAGCTTTCGAGTGGTTGGGTAACCCTCAACATTTGGCATAGGAGTTTCCGTCCATTTGGCTTGATGCCAACCACGCCCGACAATCCAGTGACCGGGAGGCGTCACCTTCGCGGCTTCCGCGACGCGCTCGGTAATCTCATCCCATGTCTGTGCGTCTCCTAGCCGCAACATCATCAGGGAATGCCCAAGTCCCAAAAAATGACCATGCCCCTCGATCAATCCCGGCATCAATATCTGACCGTCGTCAAGTGTGACGATTGCCGTCTGCGGTCCAATCAAAGGCAATAATGAATTTTTGTCCCCAACTGACACAATCCGGTCGCCCTTGATTGCAATCGCAGTGGCTGTCGGCTGAGCCTTGTCCATCGTGATTGCGTTTCCATAGACAACAATATCTGCCGCCGTATTCTGCGCTCGTACCACGAAAGAACCCAAAAGCCAAAACGTTAATACCATTGCTATTGAGATCAATTGCCGTCGAAGAGATTTGTTGATGAGCATTCTGGTTCCAATTTCTTTAACGAAGGGCGTCTGTAACATCGCCGTATTTTAACATCTGCTGAGAGCGTTTCGATTGCACGCCCGAGAAGTGAAACTAACGTATTTGCCATTTGAAAGACCAATTGAACAAAAAAAGCAGGAATTTTTTTCGCAATTTCTCAAATCGAATGATAAGATTTTCCCGCATTTGGGCTCAAGTGATGTTAATCTCTGCGGCTTAGCCCTTGCTAACCGGTGGCGCAAATAAAATGACTGATAAATCGTTTAAGGCAGGGCGATAAAATAGGGTATCGCATCAACGCTTTTCTGCTAGCGAGATCGAAAATGAACGCCTTCGATTCTTGATTGTCATTGTTTCATTTGGAAACAAAATCTAAATTGCGGCAACCTAGTCATCCTACTCAATGAAAAGGGTGAGCTTTTGAAATCGAGGTTGCTGCAATGGATTTTGCATTCAGTAAAACAAGCATTTAAGCCAAGGTGCATACAGGCAACTTCAAGGAGGAAATAAATGGTTTTTAAGAATATACCTTCAAAAAAATTCGGTTGGGCTTGCTCGATCAGTGCCTTGATTCTAGGTGCCACCAGCGTAGCCTGCGGCCAAGATCCAGTTGCCAAGAAGATATCTGAACCGGTCTTTCGAGTTTCGAAACTCGCAACAAATGATTCCCAATCAGGCGACAAAATCACCAAGGGTTCTGAAGAGAAAAACAAGACGCCGGCTCCATCCATCAAGCCAGTTCTTCCAAAATTAAACAATGCTCCAGAATCGGTTAACCAACCGACTTTAAACCAGACGCCAGTAGAAAAAGTTGCGCGAGCACCGGAATCGATTCACGGCCGGGGTATGCAACCGATGACGATGCCTACTACGCCTGCGAATGAAATCCCTGCGACTCTACCCAAAGTTGCTGATGGTCCGACAGCAACACCCATGGCCACTATTAAGCCAAGCAATATTGAACAACCGAACGCAGCAACTCCGATAGTCGAAAAAACAAAAGTTGAAACAACTGCACATCCCCTCGATCCAGCTCTAGAATTTGCTCACCGTGGACTTGAGCAGATGACCGCAAATATACACGACTATTCAGCGGTCCTCGTAAAACGAGAATCGATGAACGGCCGGGTCGGTGATCAAGAATACATGAAAATTAAGGTGCGAAACCCTCATGCGACGAACGGCATGAAACAACCGTTTAGCGTTTACATGAAATTCTTAAAACCAATTGCTGGTCGCGAAGTTATCTATGTCGAAGGAAAAAACGACAGCAAAATGCTGGTCTATGAGCCAGGCCTCGCAACAGGTCTTCTAACTCACAAATTGGCTCCAGACGGAATGCTGGCGATGAAAGGAAATCGTCATCCTATCTACGAGGCAGGACTTGAAAACCTGGTCAAAAAACTTGTCGCCGTCGCGGAACGCGACAAAGCGGCTGGAGATTGTGAGGTCGAGTTCCGTGAAGGTGCCACAATAAATGGTCGTACTTGCACAATGATTCAAGTGACACATCCAGAAAAAAAGGCGCCTTTCGATTTCTACCAAGCTCAGGTGTTTATTGATGACGAATATCAAGTCCCGATCCGATACGCCGCATACGACTGGCCCACGAACGGTAGTGATCCGCAACTGCTGGAGGAATACACTTACCTTAAAATTGAATTAAACGTTGGCCTAACTGACAAAGATTTCGACCCAGCAAACACTGAATACAAATTCCCGGGTTATTAATAAGACAGGGTTTCAGTCAAACAAAGTCATAAGCCTAGCCGCACGGCTAGGCTTTTTTTGTTGCTTGCTAATTCAATTCAAGAAAATTGCTACTTTTCTTCTGCTTGGAAAAACACCATCACGCGAGTTCCCACTTCCGGAATACTTTCCTTCTTCGCAAGGAATGTCAGATCGCCCGACGCAGAGCTTGCCACTGGAAGGTCCATCAGCGCAGACGAAAAATTGGATACACAAACAAGTTCGCCGCCGTCTGCGAGATAATAGTTTTCCCCAGTTTCCTCGTCATGAACAAGTTGACTACCTCCAAAGACCCATTTCTCTTCCATTCGTTCTCGGGTACTCGCTCGGACAATCATGTCTTGCGCACGACGGATAATTTGTTCTTTGCCGTCGTTCCAGAGTACGTTGATCTCAACAATGGGGCCTTCGGCTGGCGTCATATCCTCTTCACCCCAAACGACTGGATGGCCTGGTTCCATGCCGATTGCTAACAAACCGGCGTGAACAAGTTGCGAACGTACATAAAGCGAAACAATGGACTCGTGCTCTTTTGTGTTGGGAGG
>JAHEAM010000194.1:0-2535 GCA_024642765.1 Planctomycetaceae bacterium | reverse complement strand
ATCTCAAGTGCACCTTCACGCAGACAAATTCGCCCACCAACGATGACTTGTTTTTTATCGGGATCAATCCAGATTTCATAGAACTTGTCCATGCGTATCCAATTGGCGGGGATATCCATTGGCAAATCGCCTTCAAAATTATTGGGCACTCGGGCAATAGCATCATCGACGAGTCTGTCAGTTTCGCTTTTCTCTGGAGCTTCTTGCCTGTTAGATTCGTACTGCTGAGCCTCTTGCTCCTTGTTCGCTGTCGCGTCAGCGACATGTGCCAATTGAAGTTCGCCTTCTTTTTCGGGCGATGCCTGCTTAGGAACGAGCGACTTCGATTCTCGCTTTGCAATAGTTTTTGTGGATCCAACTTCTTCACCTTGCGACGGAACATTCGTTGACCTGTTTTGAGTTTCCGGCGATTTCATTTTTGACGATGAAGAATCACAACCGAGGCAAACGAGTGAAAGAAGTAACGAAAAGGTCGCGATTCGAAGCATTAATTTAATTCCCAAAAATAGGTCGTCCTAATTCCAAAGCGAATTGTAACAAAGTGCCGCAAAGGTGGTGGCGGCATTTCATTACCTTTTTTCAATTGCTAATGACGCGCCGAGTCATTTTTTTTGCCGTTGTTATTGTATGTTTTCGGACGGTCTCACAATGGTAGACTTTGTCTTGAATACTATTTTTCGACATGCATGTCGGTTTTTAGTTCGCGATTCGACTAATCCTCCATTCCCTTGTAGAATTCGCTCCGCGGGCGTTTTCTATCGAAGACAATTGTGTTCTTTTGTTTTACTGTGGTGTTTTTTGTGCTCCAATTCATTGCGATTCTGATTTTTTATGTTTTGCTGACGTTCATAGCGCCCGGCACCGATTTTGTTTCGTTTGCTGACGAAATTCCCATCGGATTTGCAGAGAAAAGTATTGGCTTGATTGTTCGCGACGATGAATTGTACATCGATTTCCGGCTTGGACTGAATGACAAAGATATTCGGAGA
Organism: Planctomycetaceae bacterium; assembly: GCA_024642765.1. Classification (GTDB taxonomy): domain Bacteria; phylum Planctomycetota; class Planctomycetia; order Pirellulales; family Pirellulaceae; genus BJ22. Next base: position 1,546 of record JAHEAM010000194.1, on the reverse strand, counting down.
TTCTGTACTGAATGGGATATTGAGGCAGCCTCCGAAAACCCATCGAATTTAGCGACGTTTTCAAGTGAACTTGGAACTCGTTTGCCAGCGGCCTTGAATGTTACAATCGACGGAAAAGCACTGGAAGCGGAGATAGTCGAAGCTCGTCCTGGTGGGCAGCATCATGTGTCGTGTTACGTTCAACTAAAGTACAAACTTCCCAAAAACACATCGACTAGTGCAATCACTCAAAACCTAAAATTCGTTGACAATTCATTTGCTGAAATGGATGGAGCCATACGATTAGCCTGTAAGGCTCAAGGTGAAACAATGTTACGCGAGTCAAACGTAGCATCTTTGATTGTACGAGCCGAAAGATATGTGTTGACTGAACTCACCGACGAGGAACGCCAAAAAAGGCTTTCGATATCGTCCAAACTGTTAGTGCCAGCGCTAAAACCAGCAAGCCAAAACAGTGCTCCAAAGTTGAACTCGGAAACAGACAAAAATTAAACGGCAAAGAAATTCTTTGCCGTTTAATGAAAGACTTAAAAATGTGGCTCTGATTATTGAACCGGAATGCAATACAGTCGCGACCGGTCAGTCAAGTAAACGTTTCCATTTGCGAAAACAGGAGTGCTGTAAATGGATGAGAAGTTGACCGTATCAAACTCTTTGATTTTTTCAGCTTCTTCTTTCGATGCCTTGAGCACTATCAAACGCCCGTCTTCGGTACCGAGGAAGATTTTTCCATCGGCATACATGGGTGAACCCCAAATGGCCGATTTCGTATCAAAAACCCAGTTGCGTTTTCCAGTAGCGATATCCAGGCAGTGCAAATAACCACTTAGGTCGGTGATATAGACCGTGTCGCCATTGATTGCACCCGTCGACATGGTTCGCCGAAAAATAGACTCTCCTGGTTCACCAGTAACCGTACCGGCTTCATCATCCACACCACCATAATGCCAAATCTGCCCTGAAGCAGGGTTGGGCGTCCCTGGTACGTTGATTTCACCCAGCTCGGGACTAATGTCACCAGTCTTCGTTGCATCGATTCGATAGTAATGGCCAGTGCCTTCGCCATGTTCAGGGTCTTGGCCCACACCGAGAAAGATGCTGTTTTCATAGAAAACCGGTGTGCCAATAATGTTGTTTCGCGAACCGGCACCCCCCAGCTCCCACTTCGACTCTTTGGGATTAAGGTCAAATTTCCAGACGAGTTCGCCACTTTCAGCCTTCAATGCATAACAAATACCATCGCCACCTGGAAAGAAAACGAGGGTTTCACCATTGATTTCACCCAAAGCCGGACTGCTCCACTGACCGTGCAACACGCGATCCCCGGGTTCACCGTTTTCCCAAACCAGTTCACCAGTGTTTTTATTGAGAGCGATAAAGGAAGGTGCGCGGGGCGAAGGTAGCTCCAAGTGAGCTTCGTCGACACCATTGCTAGTCACAATGAAAACCAAATCGCCGTGCACAATTGGCGAGCTGGTTGCCAAGTTGTGCGGGAAAACGCCAAGTTTGTCAATCATGTCGAAATTCCAAACGATGTCGGCGTCTA
>JAHEAM010000193.1 GCA_024642765.1 Planctomycetaceae bacterium | reverse complement strand
CGTGAGCGATGCTCTGAGATCGCAATTGAAACTGGAGTCGGAAGTGGGTTTGACAGTTACGGAACTGACCTCTGAAGGACCATCGGCTCAAGCGGGAATTGAAAAGTATGATATCTTGTTGTACGCAGATGACACCCCACTGACGTCACTGGAAGTCCTCTCAGAATCCGTCAATCAAGCGGGCGACGAAAGCAAATCGATCAGTATCGAAGCGATTCGCGCCGGCAAGGAAATGACCCTGTCGGTTAAACCCAAGCAGCGTGCTGATGTCATTGAAGTTGATGTCGAAACAGATAATCAACAACTGGAATTGGTCGGTGATCCTAGACAATTGTTGCTTTGGCGCCGCATCAATCCAGGTGTGATGATCGAAAATGGTGAGCCTGCGGAAATGGGCGCCACAATTCAAGTAATGCTCGAGCAATTGAAGGCAGCGCAACATGAAATGACAGATCTGACAGAATTAAAAGGCGAGATGGACCGCGTCCGCGTAGAGCTCCTCCAATCGCAAAAGGAAATGCAAGCAGCTATGGAAGAAGCTCTTAGGCGGTTCCAGCAAGATTTAAAGGAAATGAAAGACAAATAGTCGATGCCATTGGCTGCCCGGGAGGGAACGGCGTTTCATGACGCCGCGCCTTCCGGCCGTTGGGGCGTTAGCGGAAGGAAGTGAAATTGCTGTGAATTTGGAGGGATGGAAAAACCTCTTGCGGGCCTTCTCCTTGTTCACCAAAGCATTATTTTGATTTACTGAAACTGCGATCCTTTATCCAACGTCAGCGACCGCGACTCCATTCGTAAAGTACAAAGGGCTTGTATTTTCCCACTCGGTGTTTTCAAATTCTTGGACTTGAGAATTTGAGAACATCATTTGCCTGGCCAGAAAATGAACCAACTCAATCGCCGACTCGTAATTATCGCGTCCACCATGCGTAGCGGATCGACACTACTCAAGGCGCTATTGGGCGAGGCCCATGACGTCTCAAATCTGAAAGAAGTCAATTTTCAGAAATTCGCGAGACCCAAGGCCGACTGGACCGCCTTATGGCAGATGGCTCCCGAACGAATTTTGGTTCTGAAACGTCCCGGATGGTACAACGAATTGGGATCCTATCCGTCCATCCCAAAACGAGAACAGGCTGCTGGCGGTCCAACGCAAATCGTTGTTTTGGTTCGCGACGTGTACGACACAGTAGAGTCGTTGCGTCGCATGACTTTCGGGCGTTTCCAGAATTGGACGCGAACGTTGAGTGACCATTGGCTTGCGCAAAAATACTGGTTAGGAATCACGTCAAATATTGTACGGCTATCAGAAGAGGAATCTCAACAATGTTGTCTTGTCCGCTATGAAGATCTGGTTGCGAATCCAATCAAGGTCACGGCCGAACTTTATTCTTGGATTGGAAGCGAAAGACAAACGGGTACCGACACGTACCAAAAACCTGTAGATGGACGCTGGCGTTGGGGTGTCGATGACAACAGTCCCCAAATTCGGTCGCTGCATGTCCAACCCTCCAAACCTCGTCCACGAGACAATCAACGATTAGTTGATTTAATTGACCAATCCGGTGACATTAATGACCTTAGAAAAAAATTGGGCTATGTGTCAGGATAAGATGCCCTGGAGGCGGAATATGTTGGATGTTATCGAATCAGACTGCAAGTTTGGCACTTTTTCTTTTGCTCCATGAAATTAGAATGGAGTTATTGATTCGATTTGCTTACAACACTCAAGCGAGCAGCCGTATTTCTCAGTATCAAGGCGGTTCGAATTTCAGGAACGAAATGTCCCAATCCAAATACGTAGTCAAGCCTAATACTAATCCCTATGCACCTCCCGACGTTTACGTCAACGTTGGCGGGCGTTTGGAGAAACGCCAAGAGCCAACCGACATTCGCAGTCAATTCGCGCACCATGAAGCGTCGATACGTGTGTACGGTTGGGCCTGGATGGTTTATGGCGTGCTAGGAATGGTTTGCAATCTTTTGTTCGCTGGCTTCATACTATATTTGTACCTTGCCACATCGTTCGATAGTGTTTTGTACATGCTAATCAGTATTGCTGTGTCGATGGCCATCTGCTTCGGCATTTTCATGATCGGGCGCGGGATTCGAAAACTAACCGACGGTGGCAAGACGGGAGGCATAGTTTTAGCCATATTGAATTTTGTTGGTTTCCCTGTCGGAACGGCACTTGCAGTTCACTATTGGTGGTTAGTGAATTCAGACATGGGCAAGTACATTTTTTCTGACCCTTACCGAGCGATTGTTTCGGCGACTCCCAAGTATCGTTTACCAATTCCCTGGATCGGATGGGTATTCGTTGCGTTATTCGCAATCACGTTGATTTCTTTGATTGTTGTGGTTCTGATATTGATTAACTCAGATTTTGAGCTTCAGAAGGTTATTGAGGCTTTCAATGAATTAATCGATGGAAAAGATCTGAAGAGATAGTCACTCCACCGCCTTGACCAAGAAATGTGTAACAAGATCATTTGCTGAGATTTTCTGGGCATTCAGTAAGCTGGCCAGATTTCAACGGATTAACCCCGGTTTTTAGCGAGATTCAACGCGATGGTCCGTTCGTATAAATTTTCAAGTTGATCAATGACGGACGTCATATTAAAGTTTGCAGAGGCGACCATGGCATGGCGGCCCATGCGTCGACGACGTTTTGTTTGGGCGGCCATCCGAAACATGCAGCGGGCCAATTCGTTGATGTTGTCGGGTTCGAACAGCATGCCGTTGTGATAATCGGCAATCAATTCGGGCAAGCCCTTGGCCGCTGCCCCAATTACAGGCAAGCCCATCGACATGGCTTCCAAAATACTCATGGGCTGGTTTTCGGACTTGCTCGCCGTCACGAATGTATCTCCCAGTAACGGCAATTTTTCAGCCACCAATCGATCATGGTCCACGTGTCCCAAAAATTCGACGCTAGAACGCAGTCCCAAGGTTTCGACCTGATTTTCCAATGCAGCGCGTGAGGGGCCATCGCCAATGATTACGAGTTTGGATCGCCGCCGCCGTCGTTGCATGATTGCAAATGCATTGATCACGACATCAATCGACTTTTCTGGCGACAAGCGGCCGACGTAGACAAACGAGGGTCCGTGGATTTGCATTCGCGTGCGATCGCGTTTGACAGCTTTCCAATCGATAGGCTCGGGAATCGGAATGCCATTCGGAATGATAATTGGTTCGCGCCGGATGCCGTGCTCCATTAAACTTTGCTTAACCGCGTTCGATGGGCTCGTTACCGCGCGACAGGCGTTAAAAAAAAATACCGAATAGCCCCACATCACCGTTTGCAACATGCTAAAGGAGGGCAATCCGAAGGATTTCAAATAGCCTGGGTCCGCAAAAAAAGTATGAAATGTTCCGATGGTTGGCTTTCGCAACATCCGCGAGGCAACCAATCCCTCCCAGCCACAACCCCACTCCGTATTTAAATGAACAATATCCGGATTAATTTTTTTTAATCGACGAATGGATGAAATAAACGACGGCAATGTGATTCGTAATTGCGGAACACGAGGAACGGGAATTGCAAACGGAACATCAAACAGTTGAACACGATCTGGCAATTCGAAATGCTGTGTGCGCCGACTGGGTTTCGGTCGAAAGATGGAAATCTCATGTCCACGTTTGGCCAACTCAACGGCTTGGTTAAGTACGGAATAGGTCACACCCGACGTGAACGGAAGAAAGCTGTCGCTGAAAATACTGACGCGCATCTTTGTCGGACCAAGTGTTGATTATTGAATAAAGTCTAACGACTGCTGAGTGCCGCAATGATTTGGGTGAACGCGGTAGGTACAAGGCCGAAACGCAAACGAGAGAAAGAGGCTGTCGAGCGTTCACTGGTTTGTGCCGCGGGTATGTTATCTTTGGCTCCTTGCGCAGTTTCATTGTGTATTAGCGAATGCCCAAAGCCAAGCGAAAACAGATTTCTTTTTCATGAAAATTGCGGATTGGCCGTCTGCAATGCCCTCAGGCTTTGCCTTGCCGCTGCAATTTATCGACGTCAGGCATGGTTCAACGCATTTCGATAGCGCGGCGCAGTTCCTCTAGGACCACGGTCGCAGCCGCTTGTTGTCTAGGGATTCGATGGAGCGTCTCAAGTTTTCGTGTACTCGAAGTCACCAGTTCGATTTCTTCAGGGGAGCGTTTGGCGACCGAGACAAAAATCATTCCGTCCGATTCAAGCGGCGAGTTCGGTCCCAAGTGACCTGTGATCGCCGCGCTCCATTGGGCTTCCGGCGTTTTTGCGAGGACGCACTTAGCCATCGATTGAGCGACGACAAGCGACTCGGCGGTGTGCTTCTCAATCAACTCAGCAGACACGCCCAACCAATCTGATTTCGTGATAGGACGGTAGGTAACTGCTGATCCACAAAGATGGCGACTGATGCCGGGCGTTCCCGCTAGGCTCGCCGCGACTAAGCCGGCGGTACAGCTTTCTGCAAATACGATATGAGTATCCGGCAAGCTCAGAATTAACTTAGCGAGCGCACTCGCAGCCACATTCAAATCTTCAAGTTCTTTATTGGCGTACATGTCTAACCCCTCATTATCACTCAAACTAAAAGTAGTCGGTTACCCAGACCATCTTTGCAACGATAAACGTTGAGTGGCAGTAATGCGAGTGCTTTCCCGAGAAAAGCGATTGAGAAAGTACTGACGCAGATATCTACTTTCCGCCTATTTCGAAACGCTGTAGGATCGAAGGTCAGGAATGTTGTTATTCAAACAAACAAATGTGCCTTGCTGGAGGTGACTCGTGAATCGAATTATATATTTGAGGCTAGGTATTCTTTTTGCGTTGTCTTTTGCGACTTCGCTGTCGTGCGGAGTGCAAGTGAAAGAAACGAAAGAGTCAAAGCCTGACGAATGGAAATCGCAGTTCACAATCGAAACCTTCGAATCGCTAAACGGTGAAAAACTTTTATATCGAATGCTGGTTCCTGCTGTACTGAAAAAAGATGAGCGGTATCCCCTAGTGCTTTTTTTGCACGGGGCAGGTGAGCGCGGAGATAATAACGAGGCACAACTGGTGCACGGTATGGAAGACTTTGCGAAACGCCGCGACAAGTATCCGGCTTTCATAATTGCGCCCCAATGTCCAAACAACAAAAAATGGATTGAGGTCCCGTGGGATGGCGATCGGCATACGGCACCGGCTGACCCGAGTGATACATTGGCCATGTGCCACGAGTTGATTGGGAAAATGATGAAGGAACAGCCTGTCGATCCGTCGCGAGTCTATGTCACGGGTCTTTCCATGGGTGGATTCGGTACGTTCGACGCCGCCACCCGCTGGCCTGAACTATTCGCAGCGGCGGCACCGATCTGTGGCGGGGGTGACGAATCCGCTGCAGCAATCGAAAAATTGTCCCAGGTTCCGTTGTGGATCGCCCATGGTGACAAGGACAACGCGGTCCCTGTTGCGCGTTCGCAACGCATGGTCGAGGCTCTCAAGAAAGTGGACGCCAAACTAACCTATGTTGAGATGCCGGGTGTAGGTCACAACAGTTGGTCCGCGACATATGCAGACGACTCGTTTTTCGCATGGTTGTTTGCACAAAAAAAAGTGGAGCTCAAGAAATAGCTCTTGATTCAAGTAGCCCTCAAACGAGAGGGTGAGAAAACGTTCAGGAAAGTGGTAGCAGGAGTTATTTGCAACTTGGGGCTATTTTCGTTGCTTCATGGTATAATTAGGCCGCAGTCAAATTGATTTAAAAATGATAATTGCTTCGGAAGGTATCTTCCAAGGGCTCGGTTTATGAATTTGTTTGTTCGAAGAGTATTAGGTTTGGATCGTCGTTGTTTGACCCTATTTTGTCGCATCGTGTTTGTTTGCGTTTTGTTTGGCGCAATAGGGCTTGCCAATTGCTCGCTGGTTGCAGATGAAACCGTTTCTTACAATCGCGACATACGACCGATTCTGGCTGAACATTGCTTTGCTTGTCATGGTCCCGACAACGCAGCTCGGGAGGCCGATCTGCGCTTGGATCAACGCGATTCCGCTTTGGAAAACGGCGCGATCATCGCCGGTAATTCAGACGACAGTGAGTTGATCGCGCGTCTTTACAGCGACGACCCCGACGTCGTAATGCCACCACCCGCAACGAAAAAGCTGCTGTCGGACGAAGACAAAAAACTGCTTCAGCGCTGGATCGATCAAGGCGCAAATTATGAATCGCATTGGGCGTTTACCGCACCGATCAAGGCCCCGTTGCCAGCGGTCGCTGACGCAAGTTGGGCGAAGCAACCTTTCGACCAATTCGTTCTGGCAGTGTTGGAATCCAAGGGACTGACGCCAGCACCTGAGGCCGACGCCCGGACGTTGTTTCGGCGCATTCATTTGGACATTACGGGCCTGCCGCCGGAGCCAGCAGACATCGTTGCCTTTGTTGCTGATTATGAACAAAGCCACGACGGTGCGCTTTCGCAATGGATCGATCGCCTTATGGCCCGTGAGTCCTGGGGAGAGCATCGAGCACGCTATTGGCTAGATGCGGCTCGCTACGGTGATACCCATGGAATGCATTTCGATAATTACCGCGAGATGTGGCCGTACCGAGATTGGGTTATTCGAGCGTTCAATTCCAATCAGCCCTACGACCAATTCGTGATTGAGCAATTGGCAGGCGATTTGTTGCCGAACCCATCGACCGACCAGTTGGTGGCAACGGGTTTTCAGCGTTGCAATATTACCACCAATGAAGGCGGCACTATCGAGGAAGAAAACTTGGCGTTGTACTCCGCTGATCGTGTGCAGACCTTCGGCTGGGTGTTTCTCGGACTAACTACCAATTGCGCTCAATGCCACGATCACAAGTTCGATCCGCTAACGACAAAAGACTACTATGCATTGGCCGCCTACTTTCGCAATACCACGCAACCGGGCCTCGATGGCAATGTGAAGGACGGCCGAGCTGCAACGGTGATGTTGCCAAACGCCGAGGATCTTCCACGTTGGGAAGCATTGCCCAAGGAAATCGAAAGCACAAAAGCTCAGCGCGACGCACGACGGACGACCGCACGCCAGGATTACGAAAGTTGGCTGGCTGGCCTTTCTAATGATGCCTTGAGCGCGTCGGTTTCGAATGAGGGTCTCGTCTTCCAAGCCCTAATGAATGAAGGCAATGGAACGACAATCGCCACTCAATCGAAGCCTCAATTTACTGTTGAACCCACAGGTGATCTCGAATGGTCAGCGAATGGAAAGTTCGGCCCATCGCTCGTTTTCCGCAATG
>JAHEAM010000658.1 GCA_024642765.1 Planctomycetaceae bacterium | reverse complement strand
ACAACATCACAGTGCACACCGTTACGTTTTCGCCGGGGGCCGATCAAGCCGCAATGCAAGGTGTTGCAGCGGTCGGGGGCGGTAAACATTACCATGCCGACGAAGGTGACGAGTTGGTGCAAATCTTCGACGAAATTGCAAACAACTTGCCAACGATTTTGACCGAGTAGATACGGTTCGCTCGAAATTGGAACAAGAAAGCCCAGCCAGTAGCTGGGCTTTTCTATTGCATTTCAGAAATATTGACTCTAAGCATTCGGCGTCGTCAACAATGAGCGACTGCCGCAGGTCATTGACTACTGTACTTAATCGAGTATTCGAACCACAATCAAGCGTTGTTGAATGTCGAATGCTCCTAGTATGCCTTCGCAGTTCTTGCTTTGCTCCGCTTTTCAACCCGAAGATTTAGCTGTGTTTGAAATTCCTCGCTATTTGATTGCGTTCCAAGGCAAGCGAATTCTGCATCGTCTCACCGATGTACTGATTTTGGGCGGAGGGTTGGCAGGACTTCGTGCAGCACTTTCATGTGATTCTGCGGTCGATGTACTTGTCGTGACAAAAGACAAATTGCGACAATCCAATAGCAACTACGCTCAAGGCGGCATCGCCAGCGTCGTTGACCCGCAAGACAAATTGGAATGGCATATACGCGACACTATGATTGCGGGCGCGAATTTGTGTGACTACGAAGTCGTCAAGCATGTTATTGAAGAAGGCCCGAAGTGTATTGCCGACTTGATCCAGTTAGGGACGCAATTCGATGTTGAAGGTCGCGAGTTAAAACTCGGTCGCGAAGGCGGACATTCTCACAACCGAATCATCCATGCCTTAGGAGATGCCACTGGCCAAGAGATAATGCGCGCGGTGATTGCAAAAACAAGATCTGCTCCCAATATCGATGTCGCTGAGAACGCGTTCACGGTCGACTTGCTAACGGTCGAAGGTGAATGTGCTGGCGCAATTGTATCAATCAACGGCCAAACGCAAATGATTTGGGCTAGACAAGTCATTTTGGCGACCGGTGGTGCGGGGCAACTTTATCGCGAAACAACCAACCCATCGGTTGCCACAGGCGACGGACATGCAATGGCTATTCGCGCAGGAGTCGCGGTTCGCGACATGGAGTTCATGCAATTTCACCCGACGGTGCTCTATGTCGCTGGCGGTTCACGCAGCTTGATTACCGAAGCCATCCGAGGCGAAGGCGCTTATCTTTTAGACCGAGAAGGTGTTCGCTTTATGCCTTCCTACGATGAACGCGCCGAGTTGGCGCCGCGCGACGTCGTCTCACAAGCGATTGTTAATCAAATGGAGAAAACACAACATCCAAACGTTTATCTTTCACTTCAGCATCTTGAACCTGATACGATGCGCGCTCGATTCCCTGGGATCGCAGAAACATGTCGACAATATGGACTCGACATTACAACAGATTTGATTCCGGTTCGACCGGGAGCCCATTACATGATTGGCGGCGTGGTCGTCGATGGCGAAGGCCGTACTCAGATGCCAAATCTTTGGGCTGCAGGTGAAGTCACCAGCAGCGGGTTGCATGGAGCAAATCGACTTGCGTCCAATAGTTTGTTGGAAGGCATCGTATTCGGTGATGTTGCCGGGCGGTTGGCAAGTGCCGAGGCAAAAAAATCGCGTCGCCCAATGGTAATTCCCGACATCCAAAACGAACTAGCAAGCCACTTGCAAACGGAACTTGATCTAGTGGATATTAAGAATAGTTTAAAGAGTCTGATGTGGCGTGCTGCTGGTGTCAAACGACATGCTGAGGATTTGGACGATGCAGCCGAGACAATCGATAGCTGGCAACGGCTACTTTTTTCACAGTCGTTTCAATCGCACGATGGGTGGGAGTTGCAAAACTTGTTGACAGTTGCACCGCTGATGGTTGATGCGGCACGAACGCGCGAAGAATCACGTGGTGTGCATTTCCGCCAAGACTTTCCGAATCCAGACGACTGTTGGAGACGCTCGATTGTTTACAAGCATACAATTAGGCATCTTT
>JAHEAM010000657.1 GCA_024642765.1 Planctomycetaceae bacterium | reverse complement strand
TGTGGCAGCCCCGATTCTAGCGTTATGCCCGTTTTGCCTCCATCCCGCTTGGGCCGTGATCGGCAGGTTTGAGTGTTTGCGAACCGGTTCCCGACCTGCGATAATTCTGAGCAGCGTGCGTTTTTTTTCAGTCCAACCATCGAGTACAAGCAAACATGAATACTGGCTCCGAGTCATGAGGCAATTGTCGAAATTGGGGGACGCTTCAACTCGTAAAACACACCAGCGTCACGGCGTACCTCAAGAAATGTTCGCCGTGAAGATCGCCGATCTAAGACCGATTGCCAAAACGCTAAAGAGCCAACAAGAACTTGCTATGGAGTTGTATTCGACAGGCGACAGCGATGCCATGTATTTGGCTGGCTTGGTCGCTGATGGTTCGAAAATGACATAAAAATAATTGGAAGCTTGGGCCAAAGGCGCCACTTGGTACATGCTGAGCGAATATACTGTTGCGTTGGTGACGGCCGAAAATCTCAACGGCGTGGAGCTCGCCATAAAATGGATGGATTCCAAACAGGAGAAGATTTCAGCCAGTGGCTGGGCGGCGTACGCGGCAATCATTTCAAACCGCGACGACGAGCTATTAGCCTTGAAACAAATAGAAACATTGGTTGAGCGAGCAAAAACCAAATCCATTCAGCACCGAATCACGTAAAATATGGGATGAATGGTTTTGTGATTGCCGTTGGGAGTTATGTTAAACCGTTGTCGGCAAAAGCGAAAACTGCCACGAAAGAAATTGGTCATGTCACCGTTGATATGGGCGACACAAGTTGCAAGGTGCCGCTTGCGATCGACTACATTAACAAAATTGAAAAAATGAATCGCGTTGGCAAAAAACTTACGTCGATCAAGTGTTAGATAATTTTCGTTCGGATTTTTTTATTAAGGCTTCCTATGTCCAATTTCAATTCTCCGGCTAAAAAAAGCAAAGCTCCCCTGATCATTGGCGTGATACTCGGAGGAGTATTGTTGTCGCTCGTGTGTTGTGGGGGTATCGCCTATTTTGGCTGGGATTTCATAATAGGAATGGCCAAAGCACCGATAGATAACGCTGTGACAGCTCTGTCCGCAGATACGGAAGTTGCCAACAAATTGGGGACGCCGATTACGGCCGACCAAAATCAATTGGGTTTCACAAACTACGAGAATAATAATGGCAATGGCGGGGCATCGATTGATCTAAATGTCAGTGGACCGAATGGCAAGGCCCATGTCTTTGGAAGAATGAAATTGACCGCAGGTATATGGAGCCCAGAAGACATTACCGTGGAATTTCCAGACGGAACGTCAACGAAATTTCCAAAATAGTTTGCATCTAAACGAATCTGCTAGTTTCTTGGATGCTGATTTTCGGGCACAATGCATTGAAATCTAAAGCGATTGACTTATTTTTTATTTTGTTAGGATTCTGCGATGTCCAATCAAACACACGATACAACCGACGATCTTCAGTCTCAGGAAAAACCCAAGTCCCGAAGTGGCGAACTCTTCAAGGGGATTTTGCTGCTGAGCGCTTGCGGTGGAATTTTATTTTACGTATACGCGGATTATTTCAAATTCGCGAATCCTCCCGAAATCGAATCGGCTATTCATCGACTTGAAGGCGACCTCGAAGTTGCTCAATTGGTTGGTGCACCTATCAGAGTTGTTGGAATCAAGAAGGTTGCGAACGATGCCGCTGACCCGGAGGGCACGGTAAAATATGAATTCGATATTAGGGGCCATAACGGAGCGGCGCATGTCAATACGGCGATAAGCCTCGAGAAAGTGCCCGTCAAAGACACGAATTCCGATTCGAAATCTGGAACTAGCGAAGATGCGCCAACGACAGTGACGAAGCCCGCCGCTAACAAATTTCGAACTTCATTTCTCAAAGTCAATTTCAGCGATGGCACTACTAAAGAATTTGATCTAGCCCCAAAAGCGGCTCGTGAAAGTATGGCTCGTTAGAGTTTTGCCGATTTGGATATGCAGTTTTTCACGAATTACTCGCAAACGCATGGTTAGGTCT
>JAHEAM010000192.1 GCA_024642765.1 Planctomycetaceae bacterium | reverse complement strand
AATCGGAATCAGCCGGATTCGAAACAGAAAATGAGATGGAAGCAGGAGAAGAAGAAGAAAATGACGAAATTGAAACCGATCGAGATTCGTTCACGCCGACGACCGATGTCGTTGGATTTAGACGCATTGTTTTCGAGTCGGCTTATTCATTTGTTGACAACCGCGATGTGGCCGAGACTCATAGTTTCCCTGAGTTCCTAACCCGATATGGGATCAGTGATAACATTGAGCTCCGACTGGGCTGGAATTATGAAATTGGTGGCGCTGGCAGCCCAACTTCTGGAAACAGTGGAGGGATTGGTGAGGGGGCCGCTGAAATTGAGAAGGAAAGTCGAATCATATATGGTTCCAAATTTTCTTTGACTGAACAGAGCAATTGGAAACCGAAAAGTGCGATCATCGTGCAAGGATATACACCGACCAGTGGCGCGGCAAATGACTCCAGCTTGTCAACAACTTACGTCTCGGGTTGGAATCTGCGTAATAATTGGACGTGGGACAATGCGATTCGATACAGCACCAGCAGTTTTGAGGAAGACCATTTCAATGTCTGGGCTCCGTCGACCGTTATCAAGATTCCATTTGGGACTCGCTGGAAAGCGCATGCTGAATATTTTGGTGTTTTCACGGGCGGTCGTGAAAATGAAACGGTCCAGAATTTCTTCAGTCCCGGTTTGCACTATCTAATTAACCGAGACGTCGAAATCGGTATTCGTGTCGGTTGGGGTTTGAACCATGATGCTCCCAACTTCTTCTCCAATGTCGGTGGTGGCTGGAGGTTTTAGAATGGACCGTTTTAAGCAGAACCGTGCGAACTGCTACAAATTCGAGTCTTAATCTCTCCAGGGTCTCAGCGCACCTCGTCGATGGGCAAACACCGACTCATATCTTCACACTGCGCCCCAGACCCTAAGCCGAAAACTTCGAGACCAGGCCAACGAATGGCAAAGGGCACTCGCTAGCCGCTTTCCCAATTATCGTTTTTTCGCCACGAAACGGCGAGGCACCTCCAGCGGGCCAGGAGAAATTCTCGGCGCCATTATGGGTTGAATACATCACGATCGTATTGTCCTTGAGGTCTCCTTCGCAAAGAGTGGAGCACATTCTCGCCCGAGTTTTTCAAAGATGCCCACAACTTCCGACAACGGAACGTTGAGCGATGTAACCTGATCCGGCGAAACAAGGGCCACCGAGCCGGCCCATGTGTCGGGTGCACCTGGCAGGTAGACAACCACTCGACCATCCACCAATCGCTCCGTTTCGAAAGCAATACGAGTTAAGTCATTCAGCTCGACAGTCACCGGGACCAGAGTAGGGCGATTTTCGGCCCCTCCGATGTTGCCTGCCAAGAGGTCTTTGTAAATGGCATACTTCGGAAACACCGTGACCAATTGCCTTTCGATTGTTTGCGTGAATTTTCGAGCAAAGGCTCGACGGGTCAATAGCCCGCAAAAAAAACAGAGGACAGTCACAACCGCCACGGCGAGTAGAAAAAGTCCAGCAATTCCCACAGCGGTATCTACGGGAATAAACTTTTTAAGTGGTTCATAGAAGGAGGCAATAATTTTGTAAAGGTAACCCAACAATGCTCCAATCACGACGATCGGAAGCAGGAACAATAATCCACCAATCGCCGTAGTTTTCAGAAAGGACGCAAATCTGGAAATCAACATTTGACCTCGTCGTTCAACGTAAAATTAAAATCCGAATCATTTTGAGTTGCGAATCGCCATCAAGCATCACTGACTGACGCCACATTCTTGGGCAAACAACCAGAGCCAACCAGACGATTATCTGATTTTGGTCGATACCTCTTTCAATCTTACCAGTGAACTTGAATGGAGTTTTGTGGTCAAACGTCACAAGTTGGCCAAGAGCGCCCACGAGGTTCTTCAACGGCAGAACTGCCGTCTCAAGAATGTGAGTCGCTCCGACCGCACATGTGTCAATCGAGGAGTTCTCGTCTAAGCCCAGAATCGGGGAGTTTCGGTTCAGAGATTCTCCCGGCCCTCGATCGCACACATGTTGAATTTTACGATCTTCGGCGACTTTTTGGAATAGTTTTTTCATCTCGTCCGATCCGCGGTGTTGTTTATGCAACGCCATTTTTTTAAGGGTTCCCGAGAACCGAATCTGAATCGAACGGCAACGCAATCGAACCATTTACTGGCAATCAGAACAAGTTCCTGATGGAAGATCCGCTCGCATTGAAGCTTCACGACGATTGGCGAATCAGCCAGACTATCAATGCAATGGACTTTACTTTGTCCCAAAAAATGGGAATCGTAATGCTCTACGGGCTCGTTTTCCGCTGACTCAGTTCGGGATTCGCATCAACATTAGGCACGTATTTTTTTTGACGGCAGTTTGATGGTAGGCACCGCTCAATTTGACTTGGTAGAATGAGATCACATAGTAAGAGCCCGCTGTTGACCAAAAACACGGGCTAAGTTGAGAAGTTGACCCTAAAGAGAATCCCTGAGTCGTATCACCGCTTGCCGTCAGACGGAAGCCAATCTCTACGAGCAAGAAATTTTCGGGACAGTCCTTTAGCTGAGGATCCACTTGGAATTTACAATACAACAAAAACTGAACTGGAGCACCAATATGAAACTCTTTAGCCGATTCGTTTTTACCTGCCAGCTTTTTGTACTAACGCTGTTGTTGCTGCGTGGAGAATCTTTTGCTGCTGCACTTCAACAACAACAGTTACCCGACCCCGACGGCAAGTCAGCGGATATGTCCAAACCTGTCCAAGTATTCATACTGCTGGGACAGTCCAACATGGTGGGTGCCGGCAAGATCGGTCCCGTGGACAAGGATGGCTCACTGGAACACGCAGTGAAGGAAAAAGGTAAGTACACCTACCTCGTCGATGACTCTGGCAACTGGACCGAGCGCAAAGATGTCCGCAATGCACGCGTCATGGGCAGCGGCACAGGCGGCATGAAGAAATTCAACAACGAATGGATGACAGTCAAAGGCAATACTATGGGGCCGGAATACGGTATCGGGCATCCCGTTGGCAATGCCATTGATGCCCCGGTCCTTATCCTCAAAAGTTGCATCGGGAATCGCTCACTGGGTTGGGATCTTCTCCCTCCCGGAAGCAAGGGCTACGAATTTGAAGAAAAAGACAAAACGGGAGAGCTCAAAACATTCCAATATGCAGGCTACAAGCAGTCGCCAATGAAATGGGAAAAGGGAACGGAGCCGACACCGATCACTTGGTACGCTGGCATGCAATACGATGGCGATATCGCCAATGCAAAGACGGTACTTGCGGAACTTGACAACTATTACCCGGGCGCCAACGGCTATGAGATTGCGGGTTTCTTTTTTTGGCAGGGTGACAAAGACCGTTACGACGCGGGGTTGGCCAGCCATTATGAGCAAAATCTAGTTAATTTAATCGAACAGCTGCGTAAAGATTTTGACGCACCGAACGCGAAGTTCGTCTGTGCCACACTCGGTCAATCCGAGAAGGGAGTTGCCGACGGTAATGACGGGTTGATTCTTAACGCTCAACTTGCAGTCGACGGCGAAGCGGGCAAGTACCCGCAGTTTAAAGGCAACGTAGCCACCGTTTATAGCCATCCGCTATCGATGGGAGGTGCCTCCAATGGCCACTACAACGGAAACGCCGAGACCTACATGAATGTTGGTGAGGCGATGGGTAACGCAATGGTTGAGTTGCTGAGCAAAAAAAATCAGTAACAACACAAAAGGAAATTCGTCCGCATGAAGAATTTTTTGGTTTTTGGATTTGTGTCCGCTGCCATCATCGTGGGGCTAGCCAACTCGCTGGTGGCGCAGCAATCGGTTTCGGCAACCCCGTTGTCATTAGCGGGCGAGAAATTGTTCGTTCGCTATACCGATCAGCTTCAGTCACTGACGGCAGACATCGCCAGGTCGCTGCCAAAAGTGCAGAAGCAAAAGATGATCTCCCTCCAGAAGTCGGCTCAAGCGGTCAAGGCCGCACAGCTCGAAGCAAATGCGGCGCAGCAGGCCCTTGACAATATCCAAAAGGCCAAAGCTCTTGTGGATCACGCCAAGGGCAAATGGATTGGCGGTGCCGAAAAGGGCATTGCCCAAGCGGAAGCGGCTTTGGTGAAGGCAACCACGGAGTACGAACGCGACGCCGCAAACACAGAATTGTTAAAGTGGCAGACGAACAAGGAAGACGGGATCAAAGCACTCAAAGAGCGTCAGGCATTGTTGGACAAAGCCAAGCTCGACGAACCGAAATTGGCCCAGGCAAATCAAGCGGCTCAAGAGCGACTGGCTCAAGCGAAAGCTGACGAGTTAATGGCAGCCAACAGTCTCTTGGCCGAGCTGGAGCCTGTACTGGCCAGCGACAAAATGGACGCAAAGCTCGTCAAGTGCGCCGTGCTGACGCAAACGACGCCACGCGGCGTTGCCGAGTTTTCACAGCAGGGCAAGGAGCAGGAGGCCCTAGTGGAGCAGCTCCTGGGTGACGACACCTTAATGAAGCAGATGCTCATCGCGGGTGGCGCCAATGCCGGCAAATACGACCGGGCGATGGAGATTTACATGGCGATCCAGAAGGCGAGTCCAAAAGCGGGCGACGGTCTTTTTCAACGACTGGCGTTAGGTGTCTGCCTCGAGCATGCAGTGCCGGTGAAGCAAAGCAATCCCCAGACCGTGGCCAATGCTCCCGAGATCGTGGATCCGGTGAAAAGATATCTGCATTACGAAAACGCCTATCTCAACGGCGAGTTGGACTCAGCCTTCACGGACTTTTCCGCTTGGGAATACCGGATGGTTGTCGACTGCGATGCGCCGGATGAGATGTTGGCCTGGGGTCGCGAGATGCTCCGCAACTACCGGCCAGATCATATCTACAACCCGGACTATGGCTGGCGCTATTCGGGAACCGTCAGGACCGAAGTCCAATATGGGTCACAAAACGTAAAATGTGATCTCCCTTCGTTACATAACTATCAAAATATAATCAAGGATGGAGGCGTTTGTGGTCGGCGTGCTTTCTTTGGACGATTTATCCTGAAGTGTTTCGGTATCCCAACTTGGGGTGTGACACAGCACAAACATGCCGCATTGAGTCATTGGACTCCGAAAGGTTGGGTTGTGAATCTCGGCGCGGGATTCGGACATAGTTGGTGGGACAAAGGTGAATCGCCGCGTAGCGGAACAGATTTCTTGCTGGAAACACAGGCGCGTGTCCATGCGCAGGATTACTTGAAAGTTTTGCGGGCGCAATGGATCAGCCGCGCCCTTGGCGAACAAGCCTTCAACGATCGCAAGGGCGTCGCCGGCGACTTTTGGAGTGGCATGGCTCATTACCAAACTGTCGCCCTCGCGTCCAAGGCAGTTGAGTTAGGGCCGCTCGGGCAGGAATTTGCTGAGTCAAACGAGCCAAAGCAAAAAGTAAAGGCTGAACAGACGCAGCTATCGGAAGCCGACCGGAAAGTCGTTGTCGGTCGGGACGATTCAATCAGCATTCCAGCGGTAGCCCACGGCAAGCAGTCGGGCAACTTCTCGCCCATGAAAAGCTTCTTGGGTGGCATGCAATTGCATTGCACGGGAGGTTACAAGGCCGAATACGCAGTCGATGTGTCCCAAGCCGGCAAGTACGTACTGACCTTTCATGTCGTGACGGTGCAAGAATTTCAGAAGTTTCGGATTGCAATCAATGACTCCAAATCGCCCGTTGAAATTCCTGTGCCCTATACCCTCGGCCAGTGGCAACAAACCGAACCAATCGAGGTCTCCCTGAACAACGGCAAGAATACTATTCATTTCTCGCTCGAAGACGGAAGCCGCGGCGTGACCATCAAGGACTTCACGCTAACTCCGGCGAAATGACAAAAAGACCCGCTAACCCAAGTTTTACGTGACTGTGAAATACGTGAACAATTAGACCAAGCTGGCGGAGAACTCTGCGGACGAGTATGGTACGCAAAATATAAAAATTTTGGCGGGAAATAAGATCAACCTTTGTAGCGGCAGGGCGCAAGCCCTCCGGTGTTTGATCTTGAGTCGAGTCTTAGTATGCACACGAATGACAACAGTATTGTTTTGTCCCGGCTTTAACGCGTCGGTCACATGAGTATCAATTGGTGATGGGCGAATATAGCTTCCTAGGTAGGGTCCGTGACCAACGAATTGACTGTTTAGCCATACCTAAGCCTTCGTTTCAACGGCCATGCCAAATAGTTTGCTCGACTGCCCTTCGGCGACTTGAGGTACATCGAATTCGAGGCAATACCGGGCAAAAAAAGGACTCAAATCATGAAACATTTTAACTGTTTAGCTGCCTACGTGTACTTACTTGCAACTTTCGCGGCGGTTGGCAGCTATGCTCAGGAACCCGGAATCGAAATCGCATTGCGCAACACGGGCGCAAGGGTCGAAGTTTATAAAACGACAATGGACGCCAAAGGAAAGCCGGTAAAACTCAACACCTACATATTCTTTCCCGAAGACCACAAGCCAAGCGACCAACGTCCGGCGATTATTTTCTTTTTCGGTGGTGGCTGGAGTAGTGGGCAGCCGTCCCAATTCACTGAACATTGCAAATACCTTGCGTCGCGGGGCATGGTTGCCATGACCGTTGACTACCGAGTCTCGTCTCGCCAGCAGACGAAAGCGAAACATTGTGTCAGTGATGGAAAATCCGCCGTTCGTTGGGTTCGTGAGAATGCGAAGCGTTTGGGGATTGATGCTAACCGTGTGGTAGTAAGTGGTGGATCGGCAGGTGGGCATGTGGCGGCATGCACTGGCTTGATCAAGACACTCGATGAACCCGACGAGAATTCAGAAATTAGCAGCGCACCCAATGCGATGGTTTTATTTAATCCTGTCGTTGCACTTTGCCCAATAGACGGAAAACCGGGAAATGAATTTGCAAAACAAGCCGTATTGAAAGAACGGCTTGGTGCCGATCCGAAATCAATTTCACCTTTCGATCACGTCGCGCACGGCGTACCTCCAACCCTAATCTTTCATGGCAAAGCGGACTCGACGGTTCCCTACTGGACGGTCGAAGCATTTGCCGAAGCGATGCAGAACGAAGGAAACCAATGCCAACTGATTGGCTTCGAAGGCGAGTCACACGGTTTTTTTAATTACGGCCGCGGAAAAAACACTAACTACGAAAAAACCATCGTCGACTTGGACAATTTCCTGGTTTCGCTGGGTTATCTGGACGCAGCGGCCCCAGGTGAAAAGGGCGGCGGGCCCTTTTCAGGTCGTTGACTGGACCGACGCCTTGGACACGAATTAGATTCGGTCGCC
>JAHEAM010000191.1 GCA_024642765.1 Planctomycetaceae bacterium | reverse complement strand
AAGTTTTTATGTTAACGAAAATGAAACAAAACCTTCGATTCACGATCAGTCGGCTTGAACTGTGCGACACAACGCCAGGAGAAAAGCGTGCTATTCCCCAAAATCCTTCAGGAACCTTCAGAGCAGTTTGTTCTACAGTTCCTGGCCGATTTCCGTTAAGATTAGCATCTTGAATCGCTCTTAGGTGATACCTCACAGATTTTCGAATTGCATGTCTCAAGACAAGACCCAACAACAATCGACCGAACAGATTGCATCTGCAAAAGCACAAAGTCTGAGCGCGACGCAGCCGCCTGCTGAAATCGAAGGTTATTCGATCCTCAGCCCGTTGGGATCCGGAGCATTTGGTGAAGTTTGGTTGGCGATCGACAACACCACGCGTCGCCGGGTCGCAGTCAAGTTTTATAGTCGCAGGACTGTAGCCGATGTTCGCGGGCTTGCACGTGAGGTAGAGAAACTAGTTGCCCTTTCGGCTGACCGCTATGTTGTTCAATTGCTCGATGTCGGCTGGGATGCATCGCCTCCGTTTTATGTAATGGACTATATTGAGCGCGGATCATTGGAAGATTTGCTGCGTTCTGAACGTCGTCTGCCGATTGGCGAGGCCCTTGAAATATTTCAAGAAGTTGCCGTCGGCCTCATGCATCTGCACGGCAAAGGCGTTTTGCACTGCGATTTAAAACCAGGGAATGTGTTACTCGACGAAGACAATAAACCGCGACTTGCGGACTTTGGTCAATCTCGGCTTTCGAACGAAGCGGCGCCATCGCTCGGAACATTGTTCTATATGGCACCCGAACAAGCCGACCTCGACGCGCACCCCGATGCACGTTGGGATGTCTATGCCCTCGGTTCGTTATTCTATGTGATGCTGACAGGTCGCCCACCGTTTTACGACAATACGCTGTCTGGAAACTTGGAATCGACCGGAGATATCCACAGTCGCTTGAAGGCCTATCGCGATGGCATCATGAGCGCGCCGCTTCCGACCAAGCACCGACAGGTACATGGTGTCGACAAACAACTTGCCGATATTCTTGACCGCTGCATTACTGCGGATCCTAAAAAGCGATTTCCTAGCGTGCAGAGTGTGTTGCTCGCCCTCAAGCAACGGCATGATACGATCAGTCGCCGTCCGCTTTTGTTTTTAGGATTGGTCGGACCGCTGCTCCTATTGTCGGTACTGATTATTTTCGGATGGAACGCTTACCGTCAAGCGGTTGTTGACTCAGACACAGCAATCACATCCAAAGCCGCGGAAAGCAATTTGTTCGCTGCTCGGTTTGCGGCGCGAAGTGCGGCGGAACAGATCGACAACTATTTTCGCGAGGTCGGGCAACTCGCCGCCAACGGAGAGTTTGAATCACGCTTGGTCGACTTGCTGGGTGATGAAGATTTTTCGGCGTTACGAACTGAAGTTTCTGATCCCAATCGAAACACGGAACCGCAGCTACGCTGGAAACGATCCGAATTTTTAGCCAACGCCAAACGGAATGCACTCCAAAACACATTGCGAGACCACGTCAATTCTCGCAGCGTGCGACATATCGCCAGCTGGTGGGTTTATGACCTCCAAGGTAATCAACTCGTCGGAATATTCGATGGCGAAACGGAAACGAACGCTGATCGCTCTACAACGTTGGGCCGCAACTACAGCTTTCGATCGTACTTCACGGGACTGTCGGAGGATTTAGCCGAAACTTCAGCGGCTGACCTCAAGACCTACACCGTCTCACCAGATCCCAACAAGCGAAAACACATCGTTGCACCGAATATCAGCTCTGTGTTTTTAAGCGAGCAAAGTCAAACTTGGAAGATTGCGTTTTCCGCACCGCTTTGGAAAGACGGGCAGATTATCGCAGTCATTGGCGTCACCGTGGAGATGGGGGATTTCGTCGACTTTGAATCGGGTGCGAACCAATATGCGCTGATGTACGATACGCGACCTGGCAAAAATTTCGGAATAATTTTAGAGCACCCACTTTTCAAAGTTTCACCTGATTCGAACGACGTCAGTATCGGCCGGTTGATCACCACCAGGATTGAGCCAGAGGATTTCGAAACACATCCTTTCTATGATCCAGCAGGCGAATCCTCAGCGTCCGCGATCTATTCAGGGCCCAAGGTTGCGGCACATGCTCCGATTGAATTCGCACGCGAGGAATCTTCACCTGCATTGCGCCAGGATTCTGGCTTGTCAATCGCTGTACTCGAAGACTATGCTTCGGTGATTCGCCCTTCCCACGAACTAGGCGGACGCTTGTTCCGAATGGCGTTAATCGCAAGTGCGTTCGTGCTAAGCCTAGCTTTGGCAATGTGGTTGCTGGTGACAAGAATGCTGAAACGTAGTCGCCTGCAATCGGTCCGAGCTTTTTCCGGTTTGGACGAAAGTGAAACACAGCCTTCGTCGCTTAGAGGTTTTCAATCGACAGACCAAAAACGAACCTCGCCGTCCTTGAGCGATGACAATACAACACGGCTCTAAGTTAGAATGTGAGTTCCCACAACGGCTTCATTTCTTTGGATCACATATGGAACGAATGATTGACCATGCGTTATTGCATCCCACGATGACCGACTCTGAAATACGTGTTGGCTGCGAACTTGCAAAACGCTTGAACTTGAAAAGTGTCTGTGTGAAACCCTATTCGGTGCCGCTGGCGGCCACCATTTTGGCAAACTCCGAAACGCTCGTAGGAACGGTTATTGGCTTCCCACACGGCAGTAATCCCACAGAAATCAAAGTCGCGGAATCGGTCTGGGCCATAGAAAATGGCGCTCAAGAATTGGATATGGTGGTTAATATTGGCAAAGTAGTACAGGGTGATTGGGAATATGTGAAGAGCGATATCGCTGCAGTTGTCGAGGCGGCACACAAGCGAAATGTTATCATCAAAGTCATCTTTGAAACAGATTTTTTGCAAGATGATGCGACGAAAGAAAAACTCTGTAAGATATGTGAAGAGGTTCAAGTGGATTTTGTAAAAACTTCGACTGGCTTTGGATTTGTCAAGCAACTATCTGGGGACTACAACTATGTCGGCGCAACCGAGCATGATATTGAACTGATGCGCCGCGTTTGTTCGGGAGCTGTCGGGGTAAAGGCGTCCGGGGGGGTACGTGATTTTGCACAGGCGGAACGCTTAGTGAAACTTGGTGCCACGCGTCTAGGGACCAGCGCCTCAGAAGCAATTGTGACGCAACAAGGTGTCGACGCAAAAAGTTATTGAGCACGCTTGAATCACCCAATTTTCAACGTGGCCGTTAATCACCAATGCCAAGGCCTTACGATTTACCCTCAAACCAGACAAGGAGCCAACTGAGTGATCAAACTAATTGTCGCTCTCGATGACCAACACACAATTGGTAGCTCGACAACTGAAGCGAACACCGATTGGTTTTCGGGACTTGACCCCAGTCTCCAAAGTGCGTTGCGCAATGCCTACCAAACAGCGGACGGAATTGCGGTTGGGCATTCTTCGTTCAGTTCGCTGCTACCGCTCGACAAGAAAGGTTTTGTCCTGACGCGCTCAAACAACCATCCAAATTTACCAAAGTCGAAACTGAAGGCTTGTTCCGAAATAGAGGCGGTTGTCAAAAAACACTTGGGTTCCAGCGACGATTTTGCGATCGTCGGCGGTGCGACTCTGTTTGATTTATTCCTGCCGCACGCTGCCGTTCTCGATTTGTATTTTTCGAATACGCCATTGTCTGGTGATTTGAAATTTTCAGCTTGGAACGATGGAAGCTTTGATCTCGTCGACGAAGTCAAACGTGACGGCTACGTCATGAAGCGGATGTTTCGGATTTAGTGCCGTTCCAAATTCTCATGTTTAGCTTAGTCAACTTTTTGCCTAAGCTAAAACTGGAGATAAAATAGACAACCCATTACACCGCTAAAACAGCTGTCGCCACCTTGGGGTTGTCAATCGAACCGGAGTTTGCGAATGAAAACCAGCGACAAGACTGAGTCTCAGTCTGATATTGCAGACAGTGAATTGCCGCTCGACGTTGTTAGGCACGACGGCTCGCCATCCGGCAATAAGCCGCCGTGCCGCCGGAGGCTTCCCCGCTTTTATCTGCTGGCGTTCGTTCCGTTGCTTCTGTTCACCGGAGCTGTCGTTGGAATCTATGTCCAACCGCCGGCCTTGCGCTATTTCCTGCAAGTGACCGGACTCAAACCTGGCGGCGGTACCAACAATCCAATCGCAGTTCCCGTTGAGCAAACTGTCAAAACAGAACCCGAGCAGGCAACGATTCGAAGCGTCGTGGCTTTGGGACGACTTGTTCCGGAAGGTAAAGTCATCACGATCTCGCCGCCATTCGGTGCTGGCGACGCGCGGATTGACCAAATCAAAGTCGAGATTGGCGACCGGGTTGAACGAGGAGAAACCCTCGCTCTCCTCGATAATCGAGCCAGCCTTGAATCGGCGTTGGCGTCGGCTGAAGCAAATGTTGCGCTTCAGCGAACGGCCCTCGAGCAAATACGAATGTCGATTGGTGCAGGTCTTGGCGAAGCACAAGCTGCACTTGATCGCGCAACGGCCGGCGAAGCATTGGCTTTGCGAGATTACGAGCGAATGAAAACGTTGAAAGATCAAAATGCAATATCTCAGTCGGAATTGGATCAGGCCTCTGCTGCGTTATCCCAATCTCGTAAGGATGTCGCCAAGGCCGAGGCTACCGCCACCCGATTCACTTCGCAAGAGTTGGAAACGCAACCCGATGTCGCCGTCGCGGCGCGAAAACTTGACGCAGCCATCGCCGACTTGAATCGCGTCAAACATGACCTCGCACGAGGCATTGTGACAGCCCCAGTCACTGGAACGATTCTCGACATCTACGCCAGACCTGGTGAGAAACCCGGAGCCAAAGGCATTTTGGATATTGGAAATGTGCAGCAAATGACCGCTGAATTGGAAGTCTACCAGTCCGAGATAGGATTCATTGTTGTTGGTCAACACGTCGAACTATCGGCAGATCCGCTGACGACATCACTGTTCGGGATCGTCTGCGAAATTGGATTCGCCGTAGAACGTCAAACGATTGTCCGAGACGATCCGGCGGCTAACACCGATGCACGTGTCATCAGGGTGACAGTGAAACTCGATGATGATTCTTCAAAACGCGCAGCGCGGCTCACGAATTTGGAAGTCACTGGTCGAATTTCGGTTGAGGACTCTCCGTGACCAGATTTCTTAGGCGATTCCTGGGACGATTGCCGCTCGGTTGGTTGCAACTCGTTTCCAACAGGTTGAGGTTCGCCGCTGCGGCGGCAGGAGTCGCCTTCGCTTGTATCCTGGTTTTCGTTCAACTGGGCATGATGAGTGCATTTAGTGAAGCGACACGAGTCACTTATAGTGGATTCAATGCGGACATCATGATTTCGGCTTCGGATGCCAATGGTTTGAATGATGGTTCGAATGTAGCACGGCGTCGAATGTTTCAGGCTTTGGGTGTTCCCGGTGTAACCGAAGCCTGTCCCCTGTTCGTGGGAATGACGAAATGGCAAAACGACAACGGAACGATAATTGAATTCAATACGATTGGAATTGATCCGGCCCGACAATCATTTTTTGGTTCTGCAATTGGTGATGTCAGTTCTCTCAAGCTTGCGAACAACGTATTGCTTGATCGCTTCGCGCGCGGATTAGAGCCGGGGCAGCTTTCGAAAGCAACTCTCAATGCCCCGGTCATTTTAGAAGCCAACAACCAGCAGCTTGCGGTTGTCGGAACTGTCTCTTTTGGCGGCGGCTTTTCGGGTGACGGGTTCATGGTTGTGTCTGACCAGACATTCATGCGACTCTTTCCTGCCCGGTTTTCCGGTGCTCCAAATCATATCCTGCTGAAAGTTGGCGAGGATGAGGATCCGGGTATCGTCGCCGATCGAATACGCAGCGCCTTGAGTGCCCAATCACTGGAGATCCGATCACTCGACGCAGCGATTGAGCAAGACGTTGCATACCAGACGACAGTCCGTCCAGTCGGATTGATCTTTGGCATGGGAGTCATCATTGGAATCATCGTTGGCATCGTGATTGTGTACCAGATTCTTTCCACTGACGTCGCCGATCATTTACGGGAATACGCCACCTTCAAAGCGATGGGCTACAACCAACGCTATTTTCGCAGCATCATTTTTGAAGAAGCAATCATCCTCGCCGTCGCGGGCTTCATCCCAGCGTTGTTGGTTGCACTTGGCATCTATACGGTCATGGCCGAAGCGACCGGGCTGCCGATCGCGATGAATCCCACACGTGCCGTGCTGGTTTTTGTCGGCACGGTTGGAAGTTGTGCGTTGTCTGGACTGATTGCGATGCGAAAACTGGCTAACGCGGATCCGGCGGACCTTTTTTAGACGTTGTTTATTAGCAGAAGCCAGCATGAGTACGATCAAGCAATTGGAACCGATAATCGTCAAAGGTCTGAACCATTGGTTCGGCTCGGGTGAAGCCCGTTTTCAGGCATTGTTCGACATCAATTTAAAAATCAAGCTCGGTCAACTCACGATTCTAATGGGACCATCCGGTTCTGGAAAAACCACTTTGTTGACTCTCATCGGCTGTTTGCGAGAAGTCCAGGATGGCAACATCCAATTGTTGGGTCAGAAGTTGCAAGGCGCAACCGACAGTCAGCTCAATGCCATGCGTCGTCGGCTGGGCTTTATCTTTCAAGCCCATAACCTGCATGAAAGTCTGACTGCGATGCAAAACGTGCGAATGGGGCTTGAAGTACACGGAACAGCTAATCAGAAAGAATACGATCGCGCGTCAGCTCATATTCTGACGCAACTTGGTTTAGGGAATCGACTGAATCACATGCCGGCAAAGTTGTCTGGCGGCCAGAAACAACGCGTTGCGGTTGCCCGTGCATTGGTGGGAAATCCAGCAATCGTTTTCGCCGACGAACCGACTGCCGCATTGGATAAGGACTCAGGAATGAAAACGGTGCAACTGCTCAAGCGTTTGGGTGAGGTTCGAGGAACGACAACCGTCATGGTCACCCACGACAACCGAATTCTGGATTTGGCGGACCGCATCCTGCAACTGGAGGACGGGTGCATTGTGAAAGACAGTGGATAGGCAAGTGTCTTCAGTTGAGGGTTTAGAGCATTTCTCCAGTGACTGTGCCGCCGTGAACTGAGTTCCGCTTCTGACTGTTCAGTTGACGCTATCGATCATGCCCTATTCCTTTCGGCTCCTCCATTTCCCGCCGAATCAATTTTGTGACTGCTGCACTTGCATCTGCTAACAATTCTCGCCCGTTGCGTGATTCGTGGGCCGA
>JAHEAM010000656.1 GCA_024642765.1 Planctomycetaceae bacterium | reverse complement strand
GCATACCGCAACGTTCGGCGACCTGGTATTCGGGGGGGATGCTGAACGTTGCGGTATGCGCTTGATATTGCCAATCTGACGCATCCGAAGTCAGGCTTATTGCCGCTTGATCGACCTTCAGTTCCGTCGCATTGTCTTGATGCCACTCGAGGACGTCAACGGGCACGTCCGGTTGACGTGGTGCTGGGCGCGCTGGCATTAGCCGGTCGATCTGCTTGTTGGTAACCCGCTTGATCCAGCGCGCTACCTTGCGCGGATCGGCGACGGCGCCACGTAAGTAGCGGCTGGCTAAACTAGCCATCTCGCGCGCCTGCTCGACGGTGCTGGTCGTTCCCGCATCGTCGGATTTACGTAAACCGGCCACCTCGGTGCCGACGCTGATCATCGAATACTCCACTCTGATCAAGACGCTGCCCGGCTCGACACCGGGCGCCGGCATACGCGCAACTTTCACACCATCATTCGTCAACAGAACTTGTCGCATTCCCTCAACCCTTTTGTCCGGGTGACAGAGACGCGTCTTCGATGCTGAAACGGCTCTTCTGGTTACCCGATTCGGACGCGTTACAATTAGCCAACACCACATGCACGAACGCATTGGAGCCAGTATTGAACTTGATTTCCGCAGCGGCATCATCCGGCGATCGAACCCAAGAGTTCCGCGCCTGATCAAGAACGCCTACGCAAACATGGCCAGCCTCTACATGCAGGCGTAAATTCACGACTACATCGCTGTTCGGCTTTACCTCGAGTTGTGGCGTAGAGACTTGATACCCAAACCGCGAGTCGTTGCCGGCAACCTGCACAACGTTGCCACTTGACGTAACGACAACTCCAGGGCCATCGGCATTCCATGCCACAAGATGCGTACCAGGTAAAGGCGCCGTGCCGGCGTTAGCAGGTGCGGCGGTTATGGCGCTACCGGCCGCAGGAGATGTTTTATTTTGATTGTGTGAATTATCTTGCGGGCTGCACGCGCAGAGCAACAACGGGACAAGAACATATAGTTTTTTCATTTCAAGGCCTCATTTAAAAAATCATTAATTAAAAAAGTAAACTCAAATCATCTCTATCTTGCTTGGGTGGTTTTAGTGCTTGTACAACTGGAAAACTGGAAATAAACGTATTGGTTCATAAGCGCATATCAATGTTCGCCTTTCAAAAATCGCTCAACCTCAAAAGAGGTTCGTGTCGCGACGAATTGATGCTTAATAAAGTTCTCTTCCATCGACGGCGCATGTATTGCTTCCGCTAACCGCTCCAACTCATCGATCTGCCCTTTTTCTTGGAATGAGTTCGACCAACCGGATAAACCGCCGCCATGAACAACGACTTCTTTATAATCATTCAGGGACACCGTTATTCCGCCCGAATAAATATTCATCTGTTCTTTGGGATGCGCAATCGAACCTAGAGACGTGTAGTGCAAGGACGCGACCGAGCCATCGGAAAACTTGATAACCGCAACGAAGTTTTCATTTGCACGACAACCCGCAGGCAAATGACTTAAAGGCGTGGCAAAACACTCGATGGGCTCGGCACCGACCAGATAATTGAATAAATCATAAATGTGGCAGGCTTCTCCGATATTCCTGCCGCCGCCTTCCGGCCCATGAACCCAATGGCTTGGGGGCAAATAGCCCGCATTCATGCGATAAGTCACCATCATGGGTCCGGGCGTGGAATCTAGAATTTTCTTGATATGCTGAATTGGCGGAGAAAAGCGACGATTGAATCCGGTCATCAGTATAGGTTTTTCCCCGCTATTTTCAAAATAAAACGCCTCGATTAAAGCGAGTTCTTCTTCGTTAAGGGCCAGCGGTTTCTCGACAAACACGTGCTTACCGGTTTTTAACGCAGCCAGCACCATCCCTGCGTGCAAATGATGACGCGGCGTGATCATCACGAGATCGACATCGGGGTCATGCAACGCCTCATTAATATCCGTGCCCACGAATTGCGCCCCGAATCTGACCCCAACCGACTTCGCGGTTACCCCGCTGCGGCTAATGACCCACCGA
>JAHEAM010000655.1 GCA_024642765.1 Planctomycetaceae bacterium | reverse complement strand
AAGGCCAGTGCAAATCCTTGGCGCCGAGCACTGAGAACGCTGCCCATGCGTTCTTGTTGATTGTTTTGTTCCTCGAATCGACCGCGTGGCGCAAGTACGATACGAAAAACCTTTTCTTTGCTTTGACGTAAAACGACCATTTCTATTTCGTCACCAGGTGAGTAATTTTGCATTTGTTGTTGGAGTTGCACACGATCTTTGATAGGTGTGGAGTTGATTCGGACAATAACGTCGTTGATGAATAAATCGGCCTTGTCAGCCGGTGATTTGGGTACGACACTCGTAATGCGAACACCACGTTCTTCATCTTCCATTTGAATGCCGATGAAGGCGCTTTGAGTGATTTTGCGTTCAAGGACGCTGACCACTCCGATCGAAATAGGTTTTCTGTCGGGAGCGGCACTTGCCAACCAATCACCGACATTGGCGACAGCCATTTCCGTCAAATTGATGGAGTGTAGATTTTCAGCTTGAACTTTCAGGAGAGCCAAGCCTGTCTCCGGATCAACTCCGAAAACGACCGCGGTTTGGGTTGAGCCATCCGGCAGTTTGCATTGGATAGGGCTCTTCAATTCGTCTGCAATCGTCAAAATCAAGCCGCTGGGGTCTACGATGGTGCCGATCGCAAGTTGCTTTTTGCCAGAATAAACTCGCACGGTTGAAGGTGAAATACTGGCAATTACAGGTTCGACAATAGTCACCACGTCGGGGCTGATGCGCGAGTATTTACGTGCGCCCAGCATTTGTCGGGCGAAACCGTCAATCGCGTCAAGATCGACGCCCATGACTTCTTCGGCATCCTGCTTTTCGGTGTCGTCAACGACGGCTGTTTCGGGTTTGACCTCTTGCGTTTCTGACCCTTCCGACGTTCGTTTCGGTTGAACGTCGTCACTCGTTTCGTTTGGTGTCGGCGTTTCGTCTTGGACTTTGGCCTGCGATGAATGCGGTCCCGTAAAAAAAGTCATTGCCAGCGTGAGGAGGCAAACAGCCATTCGCAGGGGAAATCTTTGGTTTAGCATTTCTAATCCGTATTCAAACAACTGACTGATGTTTAGATAAGTGACGATTCGCAACTATTTGTACGTCTTGCCGACAGTAAGCTTGATAATCTTTTCTTGTTCGTCTCGTACGATTGTTATTTCGATTTCGTCACCAATCGCTACTTTGTCAAATGCAGATGCGATTTCTTTTTTTGTCGTGACTTCGCTGCCGATGAAGCGAATGATTTTATCCTTAGTTTTCAAGCCAGCTTTGTCTGCAGGGCTGTCCGAGTCGATCATCGAAATTTCATTTGTGTTGCCTTCTAGGCTGAAGCCCAAGTAAGCAACCTGTTTGCGACCAATATTCTCTCCATCGGCCAATTGGTCCCATTGATCCAAAAAAACGTCAATCGGCACATGCATATTGAGCCAGAGTTCGATTCCTATCCGACTGTGAATGCCGATCAAATCGCCATTCATATCGACCAGTGGTCCACCCGAGTCTCCGCCGACCAAAACGCAATCCGTCTGCAAAACTTCATGACTGGTCGACAATAATCGTCCTACACGCAGTACCAACCCTCGATCTTTGTCGAGACCGCCTGGGTGTCCAATTGCTATGACCCACTGGCCTTTGACCAAGTCTTCGGAGACGCCTAGATCCAAATAGGGAAAAGACTCATCTTTGTCGTTGATTCGTAGCATGCCCGAATCGAATCGAGCATTGATGCCTAACGTTTTTGCTTTAACGGTACGTCCGTCAGGAAATGTAATGATCGCTTCTTGGCCTGGATCGCCGATGACATGTGCCGCAGTGAGGATATAGCCGTCTTTGGAAACGATCACACCGGTGCCTTGTGCCTCTTGCATTCGAATGTTGACGGTTGCTGGTTTGATTTTTTGGTAGACCTCGCGAACGCGATCTTGCATCTCGCGTAGTTGTTCGAGTGATGTAGGGTTTTCACCATTGAACAGAAACTCAAGATCAACTTTCGGTTCGGTGGCCGTGGGGGTCGAATCTGGATTAACGGCCGCCACCGGGG
>JAHEAM010000654.1 GCA_024642765.1 Planctomycetaceae bacterium | reverse complement strand
CCCCCCAGACCTGGACATCGATTCCCAAGTGCCGTTTGTACCAAGCTTGAAGAGTGGGAGCATCTTTGGATTTGAAAAAAATGCCTCCGATACCAGTAACTCTCTTCATCTCTCTCTCCGCGGTAGTATATAAGTAAAAAGCGACGTGTGGTTCGCGAGAAAAGTCTCGAAAAACTGAGCCGGAGTTCGAATCGAGAAATCGAATATGGACCTGTTAACGTCGTGCATGTTATTATGGCAAAAGTTCAAAATCGTCGCTTACATAATTTTGCGAATTCAGAAAAAAACGGGGTGAATTTTGGCCGACGACACGATTCAGAGAGACTAGATCAAACGCAAGAACGCGAAGCTGTTTTGTACTGGATGACTGGCCGGCCTTCGAGTCTTGGCACAGTAGACTGTTTGCATACGGCTACGATTATTTTGAATTGAGCTGCCAGTTGCCCATTAAGCGGGCGTGAACGACGAATTCAATAACTTGGCGGTAGGGGAACTTCAAGGTGTTTGGGCGAGGTGAACTACCGTTGATGTGGTGAGCCATTTCGCTCAGGTTGTTTCTACGATATCGTGCTTAGTAGCACGATTTTAATGCATCTTGCGAGTGGTATGTTCTTTGCATCCGGCCGTTTCATCCATTTTATTGCCAGCCAGGTTCACCGACACCGAAAATGAGAACACCCTTACATCGAATTCGAGTCGGTGCCTTGTCATTGATTTTTGTATTTGTGTTTTCGATCATTGGATTTCATTATCTGGGCGGCTACGGTTGGCTGGAGGCGACTTGGATGGTCGTCATCACGATTTCGACGGTAGGATTTTCCGAAAAACCTGGCAGTTCCGATGCAGTCCAGATCCTGACCATGGCCGTGATTTTGCTTGGCGTTACTTCGTCCGTCTATACCTTTGGCGGTTTTATTCAGCTACTACTCGAAGGAGAAGTCGAACGAGCGTTTGGCAAAAGAAAAATGACCAATGAAATCAATCGGCTAAAAAGTCATATCATTATTTGCGGTTTTGGCCGTTTGGGGCACGATCTTGTTCGCCAACTGCAGCATCGCGGAATCAAATTCATCATTGTTGATAAAGATCCAGAGAGAGTTCGCGAAGCACAAGAGCTCAATATGTTGGCTATTCAAGGCGATGCAACCGTCGAGAGAACTTTGGAGGACGCAAATCTTGCCAACGCCAGAACTCTAGTCACGGCCCTACCGTCTGATGCAGAGAATGTTTTCATTACTCTCTCGGCACGCAATCTTCGCCCGGACATTCAGATCATCGCCAAGTCCGAACGCGAAAATAGTTGCCAAAAACTTCGCCAGGCCGGCGCGAACAAGATCGTAATGCCACATCGTGTCGGTGCTCAGCAAATGGAACGGATGATCACACGTCCTAGCACAGCCGATCTGGTCGAACTATTTGCGGAGGCGACGCATTTAGAAATGGAACTTGATGAATTGTTGATTCCTGAAAGCAGCGCGCTTGTCGGTTCAAGTCTTGGTGAATCCAAAATCAAAGAACAATTCAATTTATTAGTAGTCGGCATCAAGGACGAAAGAGGAGAGTTTCACTTCAATCCAAACCCTTCAGTAAAAATCAATCGAGATGACGTGTTGTTGGTTATGGGCAATGTCGAAGATATCAATCGGTTGAAACGAGCCCAACATATCTAATTAAGGTTTCGGCTTTTCCGTTTTTTGTTGTTCGACGTCGTCAAACAAGATTCTGCGTGGTGGCGTTTCCAAATCGTCGAACTGACCTGTTTTGACTTGAACAACAAACGCAAT
The DNA here is from genome assembly GCA_024642765.1 of Planctomycetaceae bacterium. GTDB lineage: Bacteria > Planctomycetota > Planctomycetia > Pirellulales > Pirellulaceae > BJ22. The sequence continues at coordinate 243 of JAHEAM010000654.1, read as the reverse complement.
CACGGCAATGGCAGCCAAAAATAACGCGATCGGCAACGCAATAAAGAGAACACTCATCTGTCAACCTTTTGGTTTTGTCCCTGTGTGCTGCCCGACGAGAGCGAAATAGCGACGACCGTTAAGGAACTGATGGGCATCAGTATGGCTGCGAACAATGGATTGATCCAGCCCATCGCTGCAAGTAGTGCACCGAAGAAATTGTAGCTAAGCGATGCGGCAAAATTAACACGAATCGTTCTGTTG
>JAHEAM010000653.1 GCA_024642765.1 Planctomycetaceae bacterium | reverse complement strand
CCCAATCGCTCGGGACTCTCCCAAGACAACATTACCTTGGCCGATGCATTAAAAGCGGCGGGTTACAAAACGGGGCATTTTGGCAAATGGCATTTAGCTGGCGTTGACGGTTCGTTGCCAACCGAACAAGGCTTTGATGTCAGCTACGATTCATTCGGCGATGGCGAAGTGACGGAGGGAAGCGAGGGCAACAAGACCGGGCCGCCAGAGGACCCTAAAGGCGTCTTCACATTGACGGGAAAGGCCTGCGACTTCATTTCGCAAAACAAAGATCGACCCTTCTTTTGCTATCTAGCACATCATGCCATACACTCACCTCTCCAGGGCAAACCGGAAACGCTACAACACTTCAAGAACAAACAACTAGGCGAGCAGCACAGTAAACCCATGTATGCCGCTTGCACTTACGACTTCGATAGCAGCGTCGGAATGTTGCTCGACAAACTGAAAGAACTTGACCTCGAAAAAAACACGCTCCTTGTTTTCACTAGCGACAATGGCGCAGTGATGGGTTCGTCTCAAGAACCCCTGCGCGGCAGCAAAGGAGGCTATTACGAAGGCGGCATTCGCGAGCCAATGATCGTCCGCTGGCCTGGAGTTACGCATCCAGGCGCACACTCTGACCTGCCCGTGATCAACGTCGATTTCTTTCCGACGTTTCTCGCCGCTGCCGGTGTGTCGATATCGAAAGGAAAAACGTTAGATGGTGAAGACTTGCGACCGCTCCTCGACGGAAGTGGCGGCCTGAAACGACGATCAATCTTCTGGCACTTTCCTGGCTATCTCGACAGTCCAGTCAATCGCGGTCGCCAATTGGACGTGCGAACCGGATTTCGCAGTCGACCGGTGAGTGTGATTCGAAAAGGCAACTGGAAACTGCATCTTTATCACGAAGAATGGCAGCTTGACGGAGGTCGCGAACAGGTCGCCACGAATGGCGCCGTTGAATTGTATGACTTAGAGAACGATATCGGCGAACGGTCCGACCTATCAGCCACAAATCCAACCAAACGCGACGAATTACTCGACGATTTGCTTGCATGGATTAAGGATGTCGACGCGCCAATGCCAACGAAGCCAAATCTCGCTTTCGATCCAACGACTTCGCGAGCCAAACCTAAACAGATTCGTTAGAGATCAATCCTTTTTTAAAATCGCACACGAAGTCCGAATAAAATATTTTTCGATACGTAGTCAAAGCGGCTGGGTACTTCTGTGTGTGGTCCGCCGCTGATTGCGCTCGTATCGAATCGAAAGTCAACATTGTTCGCGGTCAGTGCACGATATTCCAAAAACGCATCTATGTTTTTAGTGAGCGCACGATTGCCGCCTGCAATCCATTGGTAGGCGAAATTCGAATCGCTGTCGTAGTTGGCCGAAACTAAGTTCTTTCCAAAATTGTTGAGGTCTGAATCGAAAAGGGCAAACCCTAGACCGCCACCAACGTAGGGCGTGAACCAAAGGATTTTTGCACTTTGGAAATCCCAATAGATGTTACTCATACCGGTGTACACATTTAAACCACCATCAATTGGTGTTTCGGGGCCAGTGCTTGCAGCTGAAAGGATGCTTTCAATGCTCGCCGCCGAGTTCGTCCGATACGCAAATTCATAGTCGGCTCGAAGATTTTGCCCGTGATATATTCCCAAAGCACCGCCAACAACTGCGCCGTCTTTAAAATGCAGTCGATTGAATGGAGTTGGTCCAAAATTATTGTTCGATAACGTGGATACACTTGTGTCGATGTTCTCAGTAGTTGAATTGCCGCCGAACAATGTCACGTAAAACATGTTGTTGCAACAAGGATTCGCGTTGCTAGATTGGAAATCAAAATCAGCTCCCGGACGACGGTAGCCGCGGGCATTGGATTGCCAGGATTCATCAGCAACGACGTTTTGGTAAGCATTTTCGCCCATATTGGCTTGAGTAGGTCGCGGCACTTGCGTTTGGGAGTAATCTTGGAAATGTGCGGTATTAGTCTGTGACGTTCCGCTCGACTGTTGCACATTTTCGATTTCATTAGGTGGAGA
>JAHEAM010000190.1 GCA_024642765.1 Planctomycetaceae bacterium | reverse complement strand
TGCTGCAGCCAAAACCTTGCTCAGAAATCATGACGCATCGCGACAACTTTGGCTTTACGATACCTTCGAAGGCATGAGCTGCCCAACCGAATGCGATGTCGACTTTTTAGGACGCAATGCCGATTCGCAACTGGCAAACGATGACTTTAACGACCCACGAGGTGTTTGGTGCGTTGGCCCCCTGAACGAGGTGAAGTCACACATCGCATCGTCTGGCTACCCTGAGAATCAAATTAACTATGTTGTTGGCAAAGTCGAAGAAACACTCTTACGGGCAAAGCCCGAACAAATTGCCCTGCTGCGCCTCGATACCGACTGGTACGAATCGACTCGATGCGAGTTGACGCATTTGTTTCCATTATTGTCACCTGGTGGGATATTGATCATTGACGACTACGGGCATTGGGCCGGCTGCCAACGAGCAGTTGACGAATATTTCGAAGCAAATAACATACGAATGTTCTTGAATCGAATCGATTACACAGGTCGAGTCGGGGTCAAACAAGCATGATTTCAACAAATTTCGGAACGAAAGGCACTGGGCGTGACAATCCTACGTCCACACATCCAAAATTGAATGTTGGGTGTGGGCGACGATTTCATTCGGAATGGGTTAACATCGATCTAGAATCCAACCACGCCGCCGTTACAAAATGCAACGTCACGAATGGACTTCCGTTTGCAGCCGATCATTTTGAGGCCGTCTATCACTCGCATTTGCTCGAACACCTCACACCCGAACAGGGGAAGCGGCTTAACGACGAGTGCTTCAGAGTGCTGCAACCGGGCGGAGTACTTCGAATTGTGATCCCTGACCTAGAGCGAATCGCTCGACTCTATTTGCAAATGCACCAACGGGCATGGGACGGCGACGAAACCGCCTCGGAAAAATACACGTGGATTAAGCTTGAGCTTCTAGATCAAATGGTACGACATCAATCGGGTGGGATGATGGGGAGATACATGGCGTCCCTTGATACGACCCAAGAGTCTTTTGTGCGTTCGCGAATTGGCGCTGAACTAGATATCTGCAGAAAATCAAATAACCACGGAGATACCCAATCAGCCCCAAAAAACCTTTTCAAAAACTGGATGGGATCTTGGCGAGATCGTTTTTCTCGATTGGTTTTGAAACAATTGATGGGAAAAGAAGCCCTGCGTAGCTACGACGAGACCATGTTCCGATTAAAAGGCGAGATCCATCGCTGGATGTACGATCGCTATTCGCTACGTGAACTCTGCGAAGGCTGTGGTTTTGTTGAGTTTAGAGTCTGCGCGGCGGAGGAAAGCGATATTGATTCATTCAATCAATACAAATTGGACACTGACGGTCGCCGAATCTTTAAACCGGATTCTCTCTTCATCGAATGCCGCAAACCTCGCTGCAACCGGAACATCAAAGATGCTGCGCGTCAATCAGCCTAGTACCACAAAGTTCGTTGCCGTTTAATCCTCGGGATGCCAACCGTTTTGGTCTTGAATGAGTACTGCCCAAAAGGGGTGCTGTCGATCGCCGCGAACGCGTACATCTTCCAAAATGGCCTTCGTCGTCGGTTGCACAAAATCATTGAACTTGCCTCGCCCTGTAATTTCAATTTTTTGCGAGAAATCAACGAACTCCGGACTTAGCGAAAGAATCGCGCCGCTTCCCTTATTGGACGGTCGCATATTGAGAAAGCGATTGCCCTTTTTGGTCACTTCCATTTTGAGCGTTTTCTCATATCCGAATGAACGCCAAAACTCCGGCCAAATGGTCGACTCAGCCGGCAGGCCCAAAAATTCATAAAAATAATAGCGATTGTCCCACGGCCGAAAGACTTCACATTCAATCTGTAATTCGTCTGCAATGTTGGGCAATCTCCTCGTTTGTGTTTTCATCCACTGAAAGATGGCAGGGAATTCTTCGTAAAACGATTCCGGTAGACGCCCGCGATACTCAACCAAAATCAAGTTGTTCATATCATCGCGTTGCAACCAAACGTTCCAAGTTTTGGCACTTGAACGTCGAGATGAGATATCTTTCTCACCAACAACTGAATAGACCGGCAGTCCTAAGTGTTTGTTCTCGCAATAGATTTCTGCATAACGGTCGATTTTCCCTGAGATGCCACAAACGCCCGCAAAGATATCAGGATGCGAGATCGAGATGTCGTAGGCGGCGTCCGCCCCTGGTCCTATCCCAGCAATGAAAACGCGATCGCAATCGATCGCCAGTCGCTGTTTGGCATCTCGAATGGCCTTGAGTACTGTCAGCGTCTCACGCGCCGAATATCCGTAAATATTTTGGCCAGGCGCTTTCCAATCGACACTGAGTGTGATGTAACCATTGCGAGGTGCAAGACCCTGCCGCACATCAAGTCTTTGATTGTAGTCTCCGGTCCAGAGGTCTAGCGTTTGCTGGCTTTGGCCAAGGCCCGGTAGGACCACCAACAAGGGATACTTACGATAGGGATCGTATTCGGGTGGAAGATGAACCAAATATTCGAGAGTTTGCTCTTGCGAGTCAATTCCAATTCCTGGAATCGAAAACTTGAAATGCACCGGCTCTGCGGCAGTTACGTTTTCCATCGAAACAGGCTGGGGAGGTGGCATCTGATTGACCATGGGAGCGATATACTCAGGCGCTCCACCTTCGTAAGACCGAAGCTGTTCCAGGATTTCTCGGCGTCGCTCATCCGTCGATTCACCAAGGTACTCTTGAACTAACGAGTAAACCGGAATCAGGGATTCGGCAACTGCAAAATTCTCTTCTATTTTTGCATTTCCAAGGTACCAACGACTGACAATTTGAGAAACCAATTGCTCGTCGGAAATATCAGGGACTTGCAAAAGCTGAAGAAAGCCAGCAAATCTACTAATGGTATTTAGATTAAGATTAGTCTCCAACTCCTCCAAGAAACCCTTCAGCGGTTGTTGTTTCTCAATATCTGTTTGTGCGGCAGTAAACCTCGAAATGATTTCGTTACAGCGCCTGCGAGTTTCGTCAACCAACGATTGATTTTGACTCAACTCAAGTTGGAAATCACTGAACTCAATTTGCTTGTCCTCGCCCATTCCTTCTGTGACGACGACTTGGGCCATCTGATTGGCGAGTTGGGGCTGTCCAATATCACGACGCAACCGCATTTCGTTCAGTATTTGGCTTGCGACGAGGCTCTTAATACGTGTTCGGCTGCGCTCAACATCGCTTTTCAAATCAGGAAATTGAGCTTCGATTCGTGTAAGTTGCTCGAGCGCAAGCTCAAACATTCTCGCTTCCGTAAGAACATCAAAAATCAACCAATACTTGGTCGGCGAGTTGACGTCGGTTATTTGCCGATTCATCAAGGGCATCAGGACATTGGGCGGAATCGACTTGGTTGCCAAACGCATCTGCCAAACTTTATTCCCTGTTTCTTCGCGGACAAGCGTATTGACCTCGCAATAGATTGGAGTAACCTCGGTGATGCCCTGGGTGAATGTTTGATGTCGCCCATCTGGATCGTAAACCTCCAGCCAGCGATGGCCAAACTCATTCAGGGGGCCAATTCGTAATACTTGCGACGCAAAACCGTCACTCGCTGATTCCGTAAACGTCTGCTGCCAAATGTCAAAACTGAGCGGGCGATAATTGGATGGCGCATCGCTTGCAATGCGATCGAAACAGACGAATACTCGTCTCAGGCCATCGTCAACCAAGACAATTTTCTTATTTGTGTTGTATGGATCAACCGCTGCGACCTCAAGACTGTAAGTTTTGATATCACCAACTGCACCTTCGAGCTGCAAACCATTGGTCAAAGTGATCACTCGTCGGTCTTGTGCGTTGGCAGATTCACAAATGGCAAGAAAAAAGAATAATTGGATAGCGAACAAAACCAACACCCATTGCGAGCGACCAAAACCGACCTTTTGTTTCGCAATTTTCGGATAGTTCGTTCCGGACTGCATCTTACTCTCCATCATTTGTCAATTTTCTAAAGCCTTTTTGATCGACGCTTTGCAGCCTGGCGTTCCTCACAGTCCGGCGTTCATCGGAGCGGTGATGGACAAAGCCGCGTCCCACATTACAAGTCTTCGGCTGACATCGATCACCCATATAGCCCAGAAATCCACATGGTTTTTGCGTCCGTGAGAAGCTGATTTGATTTTAGGTTACTCGATGTAGGATTGCAAAGACTCCTACGCGGTGGACGAATCGTTTACGATTAAAACTTGCGTGGTCGTGTTACGAAAGGAATCCATCCAATACTACTTCCTTGCAGTACCGTGTACCATAAAACAATCGCTTTTACCTTCGTTAACGAATATCATGTTTGCGGCGTTTTGTTTCGGGACATTTACATAATGGATCCTGCCCGACAGGAACTGTTACCTTTTTTAGCTGATGTGTGCCCGTGGTAAAATCTTACGAAACACAAACCACCAATCACGTGTCCGTTTCTCGACGGACCCTCACCCTCTTTGGAATGTTCTTGCCGGCAGTGGCGATTTCATGTTTTCTATTCGGTATGATGGTTGGGCATCTGACGGCTACCAAAAGTGAACGGCCGTCAAATAAAATCGATGCCAAGATCAAACTTGTTGTTGCCGAAAATATAGATATCGATTTGACCTTTCCAAGAATCGCCATCTTGCTCCCTGCGACCGGCAAAACGAAAGAACGGCTCGATCCAAGTTATGTTTTACCGAAACTAATCGACCCCTTAAACAACCCTGCCATTGAATCGATCCAAGCGTTAGGTGGGGATGTCGCACGCTTAAGTGCTCAAGGCGACGCAAACTTAACCGTCAATGGGAACCAAAAATACTGGCTTGTGGTTATCAGCCAAGGTAAAAACACCGGATATTCTAGACAACCGAATCGCCAAGAGTTGGCCGGGCTATCACAGTATTTTCTACCGGCCGAAGGTCTTTTCAGAACTGGTCCGTCTCACCTACAGTTACTAGACCTAAAACAAGACCGGATTGAACTGCCAACGATTGAACTAGAATAGAGGGACTTTGTTGAAACACCTTCTCCAAGTCTCCAACACAAGTCCCTTACCGGTTACCGACCTAAATAAATCGTCCAAACGCATACGTATGGAATGCTTCTTACGAACATTCTGTATCAAGGCAAAAGACATTTCTGAAAACTAACGACGAGCTTCTTCCGACTGGATTTCGACTATTTCAGTTTTTGCTTTTTTTTTGAGAATGCAGCCTGAGATCATCCATCCATCAGCTTGTGTTTCCATAACCCAGCCTGACAATCCCAGGTAGGGAGCTACAACGCCAGCGAAATCACTAGGCAATTCATGAGCGTCAATTTCAGCTTGTCGAGGCTTGTTGTCCTCTGTTGCTAGGGCGCGATTTAGAATACGCGCCAATGCCGTTTGAGCATTTACCAAATTTCCCTGCCGTAACATTTCATAGTTCGCTTCGAGCTGGCGATCGATTCGAGAGAATTGTCTCGTCGATACTTGTTCCCATTTTACAAATGGCGAGAGAGCTTGAGTGATTCGATCGTAGTCTTCCGAATCAACAAGTTTGACATTTGGCTTGTCGGTTGCCAACTTTTTCATGAGCTCGAAGTTGTTTGCGATAATCAAACGCTTTTCCGAGACTGTAATAAATTTCTTTTCAAAGATGTGAATATCTTTAACTTGGGCAGCCTCGTCTGCTGTGACGTCAACTTCATTATCTTCTAAACCACCAAAACGTGGATCGAGAATAATCTCGTCTTCTGGGTCGACTTCCTCAGGAGCAATTACGATATGGTTAATGCCATCTACAACAATGGTCTCACCGCTCCAAAACAAGCGAACTTGCTCCGCAAACTGCTCGTCAGTTGTTTCCGTACCTTTTAGCGGTAAAACTATCGCAATTTCTTCACTGCGCTCGTCGATTGGGTGTCTTGTTGACGTGACAAGAGTGATTTGGTTATCGAAATTTTGAATCATCGAACTTAAATCGATGTCGTTGTTGCGGAGGTTCTTCAGCGTTGCTTGATAAGTTCCTTCGCCTCCAAACGAGTCAACGAGAGGCTCGATGTTCTCAAAGGCACTAGTCATGTTCCAAGTAATCGACAGGTGGCTATTGAAATCGTCAGAAACAAACGCTTCGGGAGTCAACGGGCGTTTATCGTAGTTTCTGAAATCGAAAATTCCCGCTGCACGTTTTCGAGTTTGCTTTTGGATTTGGTCTGCCGCCGTGTAGGCAAACGTACGGTAGAATATTTCCAAATCATCGTTGTTCATAGAAACAAAACCACCGATGCCACGCAACATATCGAATCCGTTGTCTCGCAAACGCTCGACATGTTTGTCATGTTGACGATGAAGGATTTCCTCTTGGTCGGAAATTGCTTGCGCCAGTTCAACATACCCAAACGGCTCAACGAACCACTGAAAGTCAGGGCGAATCGTTTCAACCAAAACTTGGGAGCGTATTGCTGCGAACGTTGGCTCATTGATCAAACGGCTCAACGCTTCATTATCTCCCAGATTCTTAATTCGCATGATCACGTCACGCAGAACGGTTTGGTTATCGGTCGCAATCAACCATCCATCACAAATGGTTTGAAACGTATCGAATCGAGTATTCGGATTCTTGATCCGGGGAACTCTCCACTTGGTCACTTCTGTTTCCATGATTGGCGTAAAAGGTTCTTGGATCGCCCCAAGGTCTTCCATTTCACTTGCCAATTTATTGAGCAAACCATTTGCAGCGTCAAGGTTGCCATCGACATCAACTAAGATCACGATGCCATGCGAGGCCTTGCCTGAAAATACACCGGCGATACAAATCTCGCCCGTACGAACATTGCGAATGTCGTCGAGGGTGATTCCTAAACGAAAATTTTGTTCATCCAACATCGAGCGGACTTTGTCCGTCATCGAATCCACAAAAGGTTTCAAATCCGGAAGCTCGGAAAGCTGCCCAAGGCCTGTAAGCTTGAATTCGTCGACGAGTTTTCGAGAATCAGGAATACTGACCCAAGCCTTGGTTGATGCTGGCAGGAGCATATCCGAAGATGGGCGGTTGTTTTTTACTTGCTCGGAAATGCCTGATTTGGCAGGAGGCAATCCGATCGCCTCTTCTTTTTCGGACTTCGGCGTCGTCTTCGATTCAGCAGGCGAGCTTGTTTCGGCAGGCGAAGTCTCGTCAGTCGCCTGAACATTCTCTAATTTTGGCTCTTCTATCTTTTCCAACTTTTGTCCCATGACAGAATCAAGAGTGGCAAAAGTTAATGAAAGGGCCAATGTTACGGTCGCAAGTCGAATAATTTTCACGCGTGGTCCTTTTTTCGTGATTTTACTTGTCGTTTTGACTGTACGGTTGGCGCACGAAACGACAAACT
>JAHEAM010000652.1 GCA_024642765.1 Planctomycetaceae bacterium | reverse complement strand
GTTGAAAGGGGCTACTCGGCTCTTGCGCTTTATTTGTCTGGATGGAAGCAAGCGTGTCGCCAAATTTCTCTTCGAATCCAAGATACTCGGGACTCTCAAGGCCGAACTCGGTCTTCAATTCCTGTTCTAACCAAACCAGCTCGGTCCGAAGTTGCTCGCCTCGGCCAGTTTCGGTTACAACTGCCATTTGGTGGGACTCAAGTGCGTTACTCAGCAAATTCAGTTTGGCTCGCAGTTCGTCAACGTAGGATGTCGCGCTCCCGAGGGCATCCTGAGACGCTTTGTTTGCGGCTAGGACGGTTGATGCAATCTCCGCGCTATCCCGCAATTCAAAGTCGACAATTTCACGGACGTGTTCCATTAATCGCTGCACGAACAAACGCTCTTGAACTGTTCCGCTACCTGTCAATTCAAGGACAACGGAGCTTTTATGTTGCGATTGGTCGAAAAAGATCGCGTATCGAATTCGCTCTCGAAGCAAGTCGTAGTTGACGCGCGAAAGAAACTCTTCGTCGATGGGCGTCGTTTGTTCTTGGTAGGCAAGCCGGAGCGATTCCTGTAACGCTACATTTGTTGACGCTTTCTTGAGTGCAGAAACGAGAGCTGATTCAATGTCGGCTTGGTTCGTGTCTGTAATCGCGGCGGCGATTTCGATTTCTCCCACCGTGCGAAACTCTTTCGTCCACAAGGCTACGCCGCATGTGATCAGGATCAAGATCGCAAGGGAATTCGTCAACCAAGCATAAAAGACTCGCGAGCGGCGAATACTTTCTGCCGCTGGATGTTCGGGCCACGCTGATGGGGTGATCGGTGCCGCCACGCGTTGAATTCCTTTTCTGCCGGCGTTTGAGATGGTCTATTGCGCCATCCTCAGCGCAAAATGTTTACCTTTCATTCCGTATCGGAAACGCGACCTTGGCAACTTGAGAAGAATTTGACGATTGTAGCGATTCTGCCGGCAATCGGATTACCGACTGTAGTTTTTCAACCGTCTCTACTTGTGACCATTCTTTTCGTGGGCGTAGTGCGTTTCTTTCTCGAAACGTCGTTCGGTCGACGGCAATCTAGTCTGGTTCATCCGATCCTGTGAAACTCGGTCGCTGTCCAAATCGCGGTCCTTCGAACGTACTGCGACGATGGTCTCAAAGACACCTTGTTGGATCAACTCGTTTTTTTGATTGAAGAGTTTTAGCAACCAAGCCACTTTGCCGGAACGTCGACCACAATCGGCCTTGTCGATTGCGGTCGTTTCCAAACGCATTGTGTCTCCGATGTACACCGGCTTGTGGAATTCCCAATCACGAACGGCAATAAACGCAATCGTGTTGACACGTGGAAAATTGCTACCCAAACCTGCCGCCCAACTTAACCCCAAGAGGCCATGCGCAATCGGCCGGCGATAGACTGTTTGAGATGCGTAGACAGCATCGATATGGAGTGGGTTAAAGTCGCCAGTATGACTTGCGAAATTGACGACATCAGTTTCAGTTACCGTCCGACTTGGGCTATGCCAGGTCGAACCGATTTCAATGTCTTCAAAAAACAAAGCGGGATCCATCGTTCGCTACGCCTTTCGATTTTTTGACGACGCTCGATTTTGGTGAGAATTTTTTATCAGATAAAATGGTCGCAAAATTTCCCGATGGGCAACGCCTTGCGGACGCGACCATAGTGAGGAGTTCACCAATTTGAGTGCCACTCAGCAACGTTCTCTAACAGATCGATGCGCAGCAATGCAACCGAGTTGATCCAAACAAACAACCCAAAACGTACTTGCATCGAAAACGCTTTTCAGGCGTCCACGTCTCCCCAAAGTGGATTGCATCAACTGGAGAGCATCTCCCGACGGCAAAACCACAAAAAAATCGGGGCGGAGAGATTTGAACTCCCGACCCCCTGGTCCCAAACCAGGTGCGCTAGCCAGACTGCGCTACGCCCCGCAATAATCGTATTTTAGCGGCCTGCTCGGTTTGCTGCAATGCGGCATTCTGATTCCGCTACACCGCAAATTTATGGGGTAAAAAAACTTAAT
>JAHEAM010000189.1 GCA_024642765.1 Planctomycetaceae bacterium | reverse complement strand
TATTTGGCGTGGCACAATTGAATTACCACCAATGACCATTGTGAACAATCGAAACTGACTTCGAATTATTGTTTGCTCAAGCACGATTTATACGCGTTCCAAACATCTTGGCCGCGGGCGTAGCTGACTCGATCGGGTAGTGGCAAGTCGAATTCGAATCGCAATGCGCTTTCGATCGTTTCCTGCGGCAGCTCTAAGGCCTTCATGCCGGCGACGGCAAATGAGCTGGCCCTGATCTCTCCGTTGAGCGGTCCGTCGTGATCGATGATGTCGAACGTATGGAACGCCTTGACCAGATTTTCAAACCTCGGCAACAAGAAATTAGATATGGCCGCGCGATTGACACAACGGAACTTGTGAGCCGAACCTACCCGGGCATGAAATTGGTCCGGACTGGCGGTTGGTTTGGCCTATTGGATCCGGCGATTCAAAACGGAATGCTCACATCAACCGGCAAAGTGACATAAATGATCGATGTTCAGTTGCTGGACGACTTTCGAGCAGGTGAGGCATGGCCTCGAATACCGAGATAATCGATAATTGCGCGAGCACAGCCATCGGCTCCGTCGACACCAGCATACTGAGCCTTCATTCGCTGAGCGTTTCCGCGAAACGATGGCACGGTGAGCAACCGCTTGACTGCATCCGTCATCCGCGCGGTACCGCCGACAAACGGTGACAACCGAATCGCCAATCCCTGCGTCTCGGCGATAGCGACGTTGAGTTCCTGCTCGCCGTGGTATGGCATACCGACGAATGGAGTGCCACACTTCATCGCGGTCTGCACGCTACCTTGACCACCCATAATCACGCAGGCGGAAACTCGCTCCATGATCACGTGATTGGGCAGTATCCCCTCGATCATGATGCGGTCAGTTTCAAGTTCACGCACGTCGTGGATGGTCGCCCCGACGAGCACGCGCACACCCGCCGCGCTGACCGCGCAAATCAGTTCGCGCAGGAACTCGGACGGCACGCTGGTGGGCGCGAGGTAGACTATGGGTTCCTCTCCGCGCAGGAATTCATCAACCCGTGTCGGGACCGGACGTTCGAGCTGGGCGAATAAGGGACCGGTATAGCGAAACGTCGTTGATGGCCACAGCTTGCGCCGCCATGGCCGCCATGACTCCAAGTCGATTCGAGAGATACCTAGCACCTCGGGAATCTCAGTGACAAGCGTTAGATCTCCACACATCAGTGCCATGAAGCTCGGCAGCTTCTGAACACCAAATTCGTCAGCGATTCGCCCCAGGTCGCGGACCGACGCCTTGAGCCAGCGGGGCACATTATTAGCCAGCCAGCGCTGCACGAATCTGGGCAAACGCTTCATTTTTGGCTCAGTTGGATTCACCGGAATCGGGCACAGGCCACGGTCGAGAACTGGCGGGACAAACGATCCCCCATGCGATGTCGCGATCGGGATTTTGGCAACGCGGCTCGAAACGTACGTCGTCAGGTTGAAGCCGGTCACGGCAAGAACGGCTCCCACTCGACTAAACCATGCAGCCTCAGCGCGCACGGCCGCGCGTATATAATCGTCGCTATACATGGGTTTGTCGCCTTTGGCAATTGACAACAGTCCATCGAGAAAAGCTTGAGATTCTGTCGGCCCCATCGCCGGTTCGAGACGCTCCCATTGAATTCCTGCTTCGTCGAGCAAGTGTTCGTAAGGCCCCCCATGCGACGCGATCAACGTCGGATTGCCTCGAGCCCCAAGCGCGCGGGAAATAGCGATCATCCGCGACGTTTCCGATATGAAACCGCAGTTAGGGAGCAGAACGATCACAGAAGCCTCGCTTTTCTCGATCTTATCGATAAAAAAAACCTTCGTCGCCGACGACCCCATTCGAGACCGAATCGCCAAGATTCAAGGCAATCGTTCCATTCGCGAGTCGAACGACAATCGTACTGGTCCGCAGCCCTTGCAGCAATCGAATTTCCAAATCGATATCTTCCCTCATTTCGACGTCGGCAACGAGCATTGCGGGAAATCGATAACACCCCACTTCGCCTTGGGGTTTGAACGCAGCTTCTACTTCGACGGCAACGCAGTAGTAGCCGGACTCTAATTCGTTCACCTGGGGACTTTCAAACGGATACCCAGCCATTGGCCGTCACCCAGTTCTCGTGCGTGGTTTTCATGAGTAAGGTCTGAGGAAAGGATATGTTGGTGAGGTGAGTCTTTTTTTATCGCCATCGAATGCGAAAATCAATGTTCCTTTGGCCGTAATCGTCTGTGGCGAATTGGCATTTAACCACGAGTTGTTTTTCCGGACAATTTAGTTTAATCCTGAAATAGTCGTTTGCTCAACAAGAGCAATTCACGTTCAATAAATCTATCAACAGTGAATTCGATGTTAACAGAACCCAGAACGCCGCTACTGAAATTATTCGTCGGATGTGTGTTTTGCTTGATTGGATTACCAATTTTCGGGCGGCAAGATTCAAATGCTCAAATGTACGTTGTGGGTGAGGATGGGCGGGCAAGTGCCGTAAAACAGGATCTTTTTGTTCGATACGATATAGGTTCATTTGCCGCGAAGTTGCAAAAAAATCGTCAAAGCGAATTGCGGTCAATGAAGTCGAGAATATTGGACGACGAAGGATTGCAGGATTGGCTGGATTTGACGCAAGACCAAAAAACGCAGCTTAAAAATTTGTGGGAAAAGCACACCATGAATTTTAAAACCCAGGTGCAACCCATCCGAGAAAGGATTGAACTCTTACGAAAAGAGGGGTCGAGCAATGGAAACGATATAACTATTGTGGAAGAACTATCGCAGCTAAATGACCAAATCAGTTCGAGTTATGATGAATTGTTGGTGCATTACGAGCAAGATTTTGACAAAATATTATTGCCAATTCAAATCCAAATTATTTCCGAGGCGGCTGCATACTCGATTGTAAGTCAGATGATTCCAGAATCGGACAAGATTTTGTGGCCAATTTACATTGCGAAAGCCTTGGGCTACCCAAACGATGAAATTGATGCCATTCGCGCACAAACATTAAAGTCAATTGACGAAGTCCAGGCGTCAATTTCAAAAATCAGGGAGGAAGCATTTGAAAAAGTGTTGAACAGTGCTTCCACAAAACATCGCGAAGAACTATTGGATTATATAGGTGAATCCCCTTCGTTCCAAAAGCAAAAAGCAAAAACAGGACGATAACCCGAGTCCTGTTGTTTTTCGCGCAAACCCCAATCTTTAAATCGATCTGGCTCGTTCGTCGCTGACCCCAAAATCCTAAATATCTAGCCGCTCTTCGCGCTGGATGGGTTTGGCGTGTGAGTGTAGGGGCGAAATTGCAACGTGTCTCGATACGTTTTGATGCGTGCAAGATTTACAGCACTAGCAATGATGCACGCGATTCCAATCAGAGCCGTCGTCGTGTCGGAGCCTCGCACGTATCCGACATAAAAAAGGTATGGCCCAAGGAGAAGACCAGCAACCGCAAATAGCCGACGCCGCGAAATAGAACTGCGAAGGCGTCCAGCGATCGAATTGAAGCAGTTCGTGCAAGTAATTCGGTCCAAATTGCCGTGCAGAAGCAAGCAGTCATCACAGAACGACTTGGCGCAGTACGGGCACTGCGTTTCAGATTCCCGGTCAGGATGTGTGAAACAGTTGGGCACAGTAATCCTATGATCTCGGAGGGGCCAACATAGTTAATTTACGACTCGAAACGACTAAAAGCCGCAGTCTAGACAGTTTTTTACCCAAATGCAATTTTTTTCGCGCAGACAACCAACTGTGTCTATATTTGCGACTTCATCGTATGCGGTCACGAAAATAATTCAGCGGGAAGGACCCCGCATCCGGCCCTCTTGAACAGAGAATTTGAGCATCGGCGACGTTCCTACTTCACTTCGCGATGTCAAAGTCTTACTGGTTATCTGGCGATTCAGTTCAGTATGGTCTTTTGGTTCGCTCAATTGTATCAGGGTTGCGAGCGATGCGTCGGGGTTGTTGATCGCGGCCCTGATTTACGTTGTTGATCCCCGACGTATAGATTGGGCGTTGAACGTGGCCGGCGGAGCGGGATGATGTTGGCGACTTGAATTGTTACGATCGTTTCAAGTGGCTTGCGAACCTCACCTCCGCTGCAACGACTCAACTGAGAGTTAGTCTATCAAGACGAATGACAAGTGGCAAGTTTTTGCGAATCCGAGTTTGTAGGCAAGCGTCGGTTTTCCTATTGAAGCGTCCGAAGCGGAGGCGAGAGATGCTCATTCGATTGGGCGTGCCACGCCGTCAAGCCCGCAATGGTGACCCTTACCTGATTATTTCGCGATTTCTTCGGCCTGTGTTTTGAAGTAGACCAATTGCTGTTTCGCCTGTGCAACCTGTTTCGCGGAAGATTTCGGACGGGATTCTAGGTCAGCTATGATTCTACGGGATTCCGCGATGTCGGCGTCGAGAATTTCCTTTTTTCGCTGTATCAAACCACCGTTGGCGGCGTCATAAAGCAAATGATCAATTTTGAATTGAATTTCTGCGATTCGTAAATTGCTGGCTGATTCCCTACGGTGTGCGTTCAACAGATCGTCAATAGTCTCTACATTTGCATCAACCAACCTCGCAAAATGGTCTAATTCTAGCTCGCAAGATGCGTACCTCTTTGTCGCAAGATCAAGTTGGATGTTTAACTTTTGAATTTCGATTAGCTGGCTACTCAAGGAGCGGTTCCGTAACGCCGAAACACCCAAGACTGTTGCAAGCGCAGCAATCAAGACAATCAGCAGAAGTTCACGAATCGAGTATTTTGAGTACACGGATTCCTCCAAGCGAAATAACGCCACGCGTCACCCGGCACGCGCGAAAGATTCTCAATTTCAAAAACGCTCAACTCGCGTGCTCGGGTGCACGCGATTGTTCTGCTCTGCGTTACCAAGTTCCGTCGTATCGATTTGTTGGGACACCAGTTTCGGCTCCAGGCACCGTGGAGTATTCCGCAATCGCCTGTTCAAGCGATTTCATGACCGCAGGACGATTATGATTGTTCAGCAACTGTTGTGGAAGTCTGTCGAACCAACGTTGGGTTTCCATGTGGTCGCCGCCAAGGTTTTCCGTATATACAGGTAGTTTACTGGAAGGGTGATGCTTCCGCGAATAGTAGTCAAGGCAAACACGGATTTGCGTGACACTATGGAATTCAAACGTGAAGCGTTTTACGGTTACCAGACAGACCTTGTATGGAACGAGCGTTGGGGTTTTCGAGTAGCGTTGACGCTGGGTGTCGTCCACCCAGATCATCGGATTGTTGTGTCGAAATCTGTCGTAGTCAACAATTTCAATGCGGGACATGACGAGTCATCAGTAGCAGAACGGCGACGGTAACCGAGTCGCCGCCAAAACACTATGATTTCAAAACACGCGTTGTCGGCGACTTCGGTTCACCGCTTTGTTCTTCGGTTCACCGCTTTGTTCTGTCGCGTGGTTGTGGTTTCGTTCGACTAGCGTCAATTACGGCGTGAACCAGCTCACGGAAGGAGTCGAAGAGTGTCTCTCCTTCTCCTAGTCGATGGTCGCACAATATTGATTCGTGTTCGAACCGGATAATTGGACAATCATTGTCGTCAAATCGCGATAAGTCGAAGCAGATTGGATCATAGCAGCAGTCGGGTGCCAAAGCAAAGCGAACCAATCGTGCCGGGATTAGGGTGTCATTCATCACCCGGTCGCAGAACATTGATTCCACAAGCGAATCAAAATCCGACGTCGGAGGATTGGCAAAAAGCCGACAGATTCCCAGATCGACCTCAAGCCAAGCATAACACTGAGCAAATTGTTCGAACAAAGTGGGAAGTGGTCCGACGCGGCGAAGGGTCTCGATGTCATTTCGCTGAGCTGCCAGTTTCGCAGGTTTCCATCGAATGATATTCCAATCATCGGGATCGATGCAGTCAAACAGAAGCTGTGGGGGCGGTTCCTCGTGAACGCAAATCAAATCGTCGAGATTCGAAAACATGCTTGCAAAGTCGTCGATCAGCTGACTGTCACGACGATTTATCATAGCAACCATCTTTCAGCGACAGAACGGCGGGCATCACCCAGCCGCGGAAAACGATTTTCAATTGGCAACTCGCCCAGCCACCGCGGCTTGGGTGCATGCCATGGTTCGCACACTTCTTGTGATCATTCTAGCAGAGTAGGCCTCGAATCTGAGGTGCCAAATGTCGCAACAGCTGTTGCTGGCGAAGGGCATCATTGTGCACCTGTTCGGGTGTACGTGGATCTCCGATTCCGAAAGAGCGGCAATAGAAGTCCGTCTGTTCCATATCGTCGATTCTCTTGAGGAACGCAATTCGGTACCAATCTGGAAGCTCCGCCAACAAAGCGAGTCGCGTTTGATCATCGTCAGCATGGATCATCAAATCAACCAGCGCAATTGCACATTCATTTGCTGTCATGATTCCGCGATCAAATCCTGAGCAGTACTTTTGGAGTCGTTTAAGTAATGCGCTCATCTGTCCGTTTTGCCAATGCAGCGCAGACCGCAAATGTTGATGGATTCATGGTGCGAACGGCAGTGTTCACCGAGCCCGGACGATAAACGTTACTTCAAAACACGCGCACAAACCGGGCTTCGCGTGCAACACATTGTTATCTGGCACCTTCGGCCATCTTCCTAAGAGTGAATTCTTGGTCAAGGTCAAAATCAAACATTGGCTTAAGATCTGCGACCAGTCGAACATGGATTATCATTTCAAACTCGCCAATCTCGAGAATGGTTACAGTCGCATCTGAGTCTTTGTCATCCTCCATCCACCCCATCATCGGATTTCCATATTGGAATGCCGTGAATTCACCAACCTGCATTGAGGCAGCCTCGGTGTATTTGCTGATTTGCTCAACTGGTCTATCTGACGGAATTGGGCGGAATTGATATTTCTTGCCAGTGTCAACTTGGCTTGGTAGCTGGAAGCTAATGACGAAGTAGCTTGCGCCGTCAAACGAATCGACGATGAAATCGTTTCGGAATAGGCGTATTAGCGTTCCTTTGCCGGACTCAAAGGAGTGGTGTCCAAATGCGCCTGTGTAGACGCGTTCGGCTATCCCAATCGAGTTGGGATACCACCCGTGTTCAATTGTCGTCCGTACACCCTCCTTCACATATTCGATTGGCTTCAGCCGATCATCACCTGCTTGCACATGAACATCTTCGCTTTCGCGGTACATTCTGGCCATGACAATAATCAGCACAACGCTGCCGATTGCGACGATGAGGGCAAGTAACTTTCGTCGCATGTGCTCGTACTCTCGATAAGCCAGATAACGACCAGGATAACCGAGTGCCGATGATTGATTATCCATCTCTAAAACGCGAACCAATCGGCACTTC
>JAHEAM010000188.1 GCA_024642765.1 Planctomycetaceae bacterium | reverse complement strand
TGGAAAGCCAAATACATTGCCGTGGTGAGATACTTGTCCCAGGGACCAGCCAGTGCGTCGGATTGTGATAGGTAGGCGCCAGAATTTGTCGAAGATTTGCGATTTCTTGGATTAAGCCAACTGACTTTCGCGCGGACCATTGCCCGGTAGACAAGATAGAACCGCAATAATTCGAGATGTTCGTATTCTCCCTGAATTTCAAGATATGCGTTCAGCAATCGCCAACCCAAATCGGCCCTCCCTCGCGCCATAAAATCCATGACCGGAAACGCTAATTCGCTGAGCACGTCGATCCACTGAAATTCTTTGTTGAACTCGATTCCGTCGAAGGCGATCAAACGATCGTCCAGTTGGATAATGTTTTTTAGATGCAAGTCGCCATGACATTGTCGGACATTTCCATTTGCGAGTCGCTGATAAAAAGCTGAGCTACATTTTTTGAATTGATCCGCTGTCCATGTTTCAAGTCGCACAAGCTGCCGGCCGCGAGCCTCTTTGGCAAATGCATCGCGCAAAGTCTCAAAGTTGGCCAGTGCGTCTTTGCCAATCCGATCAACCTGTACAAAGTCCACGTCTGATTTCGCGGCTTCGATCGAATCGTGGAATTTTGCAAGGTAGGAACCGAATTGAGCAACGGCCTCGCCCGTCATTTGCGGGTGTGTCAGTCGAGTTGCAACAATTGCGTCTTGAGGAAATTGCCGCATTTTTACGGCGTATTCAATTGGTTTTGTGGTATTGTCTGGCAAAGTCGCATCACTCCCGACCTTGAAATGGCCGTCGACGGTGTAGATGGGGACGACATCGAGATAGATCTCTGGAGCAAATCGCCGATTGAATTGCAACTCAAGAATGCAGAATTGCTGTCGGGCCTCACTAGTCGAGTAGTTTACAAAATCGAACTTCACAGGCTTTTTGATTTTGTAAGCAAAGTAACCTGTCAAAACGATCCAGGAGATGTGTGTTTCAAGCAACTGCACAGTGGAAACCGCATGGGGAAACGATTCTGCGTTCAGAAGTTGCTTGATTGAAAAGCTATCATTTGCGGAATTTCGGAACATGGAAATAGTCTTCAAACTTAATTCGTTATGAAGTGGATAAAGTGTTGTGACCGCCATTGAATCAAAAGGGCCAAGCTCAAATCCTAGAAAAGTGCAATACTTGTTAATTGACGATTTGATGAGCAATAACGTTCTTTATGAGAATATCACGCACTTGACGTGCGATCATCAATTCTTCATTGGTGTGGATTACACGTACGGTCACCTCACCCTCAGGAGAAGATATCACGCCTGCATGAGCTGCATTGAGGCTCTCGTCGATTTTGACTCCCAAAAACTGTAGTCCGGTGCAGATGCGAGCTCGTATCACTGCAGAGTTTTCGCCAATGCCGCCGGCGAACACCAGTGTATCGAGACCACCCAACGCGGCCGTGAATGAGCCGATCCACTTCTTCGTTTGATAACAGAACAAAGCGATTGCTTCAGCAGCTTGGCTAGCGGTCGATTCCATCGCAAGCAAATCGGATACATCGGAACTCAGTTCGGAAATGCCCAACAACCCGGACTCTTGATTGACCATCTGATCGAATTGCTCGGCCGTTAGTTGTTCTGTGCGCGCGAGATACCCGGCCAAGCCAGGGTCCAAGTCGCCCGAACGTGTCCCCATTGGCAATCCAGCCGTTGGTGTGAATCCCATAGTGGTGTCGATGCTTTTGCCATCTCGCACGGCAGCCAGACTGGCACCATTACCAAGGTGAGCTAGTACAACACGACCCTTTGTTGCCGCCACATCATCCAATCGGACAAGCTCTTGCATCAGGTAGGCAAACGAAAGACCATGAAACCCGTAACGATAAATTCCTTTTCGCGAGAATCGCCGCGGGATCGCCAGTATCTTGGCGACTTGCGGCATCTCAGCATGAAAGAGAGTGTCAAAACAAGCAACTTGCGTCGTCTCAGGAGTGCGCTCGCGAAATGCTTCAATCAAGTCGATCTCGCTAGGCAAATGCTGTTTGTCACACGCACTAATCCTACGCAAGTCATCAAGCAGTTCTTTTGTGACGAATTCTGATTCTGTATGTTCCATTCCATGAACCACTCGATGACCGATAGCGTCAATCGTTTTCAGACCAATTCGTTTATCAAGCCAACGCACTAAGAATGCAATTGCGGAACGTGCGTCGTCCGCGTCGATCGTTCGAATGTCGTGTTGATCATTAAGCAGGTCATGGAAAACAAAAATCGCGTCTTTCAGACCAATCCGCTTGATTGTTCCCTTTAGAGTCGGACTAAACGTTTCGCAATCTTCATAGACTGCAAACTTAATGCTCGACGAGCCGCCGTTAATTGTCAAAATTCGTGAACAATTCTTCGCAAGCCCGTGCGTCGACTGAGTCATCGTTACCTCCGAAAAAGCGTTAGGCGTATATCATTTCGCAACAGGATCGGTCGATGTTAGTAGTGCGCGACAATCTAAATCAAGATTCCTATATGTATCCCAAACGGTAGAATGTTTTGACAGTATTAATGCCCACAGTGTTGGCTGCCTCAAGTTCGCCGATGACTTGCTCAATGCGGGAACTGTCATTGTATCGGCAAACGAGATAAGTAGTTTCCCGGATTGTTTGGTTGCTCCAGACGGCGATAGGAACTCCACAACACTGCAATTCGGCAAGGAGCATTTGAACATCAATGTCAGGAGGCCCCCAGGTGTCCACTCTGAATTGATTCCATCTTTCGACTTATGGAATCACAGCGAACAATAACTTAGCGAGCCTCAGTTCAAAAAAAACCGAAGCTCCATTTCTAGAACTTCGGCTCGCAATAACTTGTAACGACTATTGGTCGTCAACTTGTCTATTTGTTGCAACAGGCCTTACTACATTTCTGAGCGTCGTTTTGCTTTTGGCTCTCGGCTCCAGAACAATCGCAACCATCGGCACAAAAACAACCTGCATCGCTGCACTGGCAGTCGTCACATGTACAAACTGAGCAGCAATCGCAACATTCCAGGTCGCAGCATCCGCCATTTGCCTGGCATTTGCATTCGCCGGTGTCACATTGACAATTGTCGCAGACGCATTCAACACAACAATCGCAGGGCGAGGTGCTCTTTTGAGTTGCACTTATGGCCACGGTACCAACTAAAAACAACGACGCGAAACATGCGAAAATTAACTTGATCATTTGAATCTCCAATCAAAAACTTGAATGTTTAAACACCAAATTTTCAATGGTTTATTCGTTCCAAACGCAAATCAATGCTCGAAATCGTCGGCTTGACAAGCGGAATTCTAAATCTGAAGTTTCTTGATAGCGGACGAAATAATCGTCAAGCGAAAATCGGAAAAGTAAAAAATAGGGCGTCGCGGAATCGCCGGCGATCTGACCAGTTTTTGTTACAACAAATGAAGGAGCTTGCTGAACGCCACAATCACATTCTCTTGATTGGTCAAAGCTGCAGTTTTGGTCGTGGCAGTTCGACTCGGGAGCGGAGCAACAGCAATATTTGGTGCTAGCTGATTCTGCACCGTTGCAACAGCAATCCCCTGCTGCCAATCGACTAGGGAAAGTGAGGGCGATACACACAATTAGGATTGGGAATCGACGCTGTAGGATTTGAGTCATACTCCATTTATATCGGTTTGGTTATCCTGGGTCAATGTTTTTTATCAAATGCATTTCGGATGTCCTTGGGCCGTATGAATCGTTGATTTCCAGGTAATGGCATTTCGAATTCAAAACGAATCGCGGTTTCCTGTGCCGTGAACAACTGGCAAGCGTAGCGGGCGGCGTGCCACGAGCACGATCGCAAGAAACGGCCCAAGGCAGAGGAATACAAATCTCAAGCGTTGAGTAACTTTGTACGCGTGCATTTCGGGTCCATAATCGAAGAATAACTTATTAAAATCTATAAGTCGGAGTGGTTGAATCGATGCCCTTGAGTATGTTGCTGATTCCCGACGTATAGATTGGGCGTTCGGCTGAGCAAAACGTTGCTTGCGATTTGAATTGGTCCGAACGCGAAACTTTTGGCCGAACGAGCGCCATGCCCTGCTTGATCAATCCTGTGCGCACCTAACCAAAAAAGACATTTGCAGTTCCTTGTTCAATATTGAATACTTCCGTTGCCAAAAGGCTTGTTGAAAAACTCATCCTCAAATGGCGAATGTTGACTGTAGTAATGCCTAAGTATTTCCATTGTTTTCAGAGGATCCAGCTTTTGTTTGCGTTGCCATTCAAATGGCCTTAATGCCTGGATGAGATGAACTGAGACATCCATCGTAATGAAAATTGCGGAAGAAATCTGACGAGCCTTTTTTATTTTGATTCTCACCGAAAGGGTTGATTTATTGGATTCAACATCAATACAACTAAAAAGACGTTCTGTGACAAAACAAATGAAAATTACAGAAATGATTCGGTATTGGTCAATCGATTCGACGCGGGCGTGCGCGCAATGTTCGCCCGTCGTGTGACATGGGTTGCGGTCCAAGATACGTTGCCTGTTATTTGCATGAGCATGGCGTTCAGTTTGCGGTGTTGACTTGTCGCCAGTCAAAAAGGGCTCGCAATTTTCCGATATCCTTTTTTCAGAACAACCGCTCCACAACCTTCGCGGGGCGAAGCAAACCAAACATATTTGACTCATTAATGCTGGTCTTGAATGGTTCCTTAAAGTTTTGTCTCTGAGCATTATCAATCCGCGGGAGACCACTCTTCAAGTTTTAACAATTGGAGAAATGGAAGCTGCTTGGGGAACCTGCGAGTTTCTATGCGACGAATTCTTCTCGTCTCCTTCGAATTGGCCTGCGGCTCAATTCCACCGAATCGGCTTGCCAGAAATCTTCGCGCCGAGCACTATTATCAAAATTCCAGCAATCGGAATGAGCACAATCGCAATAGGAATCACCGCCACGACGAACGCGACAAACGGAAGGCCCGTTACTACCAACGTGATACTCGCCACCAATGCGCCTGCGGGCGCGGACACCAGCTTCAAAAAATCTCGAAGCCCACTAGCACCTGCGTAGTAACGCTTGCCGTATTGACGAACCAGGAACAGTACCATCCCGATGAGCACGATCCACGTCAGCGCACACGCGATCGTCCACCCGCCGATACGTTCGAGCGAATAGTCGTTGTGTCGCAGGTTACGGGCGACAACGAAGCAGGCGAGTCCAAAGAGCATCGATCCGAGCGAGTTGGCCACGCACAACCGGGTCATCGAGCCGTAACCTCCAATCCATGCCCACGGCAGTAAACGGCTCGCCATTACATTTCGCCAGGTCGACTGCCCCACCGCTGACGATCGCAAGAGCAACGCCCCAGCCAGCGTTGCGAGTATGACCGCACCCCCAAAGATCGCAACGGCCACGCCGAGCGACAATCGCCACTCCAGCAGCACAATCACGCCGCAGGTGACCAGCAATTGAACAATCCCGAGTAGTCGATAAATCAAACGCATATGGACTCAAATGTAAAGACAAAATGGCACTTGGAGCGAATATGTCCGCGGAACATTTCATCGGTTATTGGAAACAGAACACGAAATCCAGCCGACTACGACAGCCAGCGGGAAGACACCGACGATGGCGGCGGCAATGCGGGCCAAACGGAATTCCTCGGGAAATCCTCTTGTGTATGTGCATGAACTAGTCGGTCAAACGTAATTTGGTCGTGGTTTTTAGTTCAAGCAGAGATCGCTACCAATATTATGCTTTACATCATGATTCCTGAAGAGCATATCAAAGCCCTATCGCAGTTTCCAGTTCGATTGCAGCATCTTGTCCAAGCCGAACTAGCCGCCGGTAACAGCATTGTCGAGATACGAAGCGGCTACCCGGCTCCTCCGGAAGGCGCATGCTTGGAGCTTTCCATGCCTTTGTTGTCGCGACCACGTTTTTCAGATAGGCGGATCCGATATTACATCCGCAAGGAAAATCCAAACAGTGGCGAAATCAGCATTTCAATCGAGTCTTCTATATCATTGAGCCACCTCTACCACCTGGAGCTTATCCAGATATGGATGCTATCCGCGCTGCGAACGAAGCCGAACAACGAGTTGCCGATGCGGAAATGGACGATTTTCGGTAGCAGTGCCTCGCCGAGATGCAGATGAGAACGATGGCCAGTGCAATGAACACACCGCTGAAGTCACGCCGAATTGGCTGTACCACTGTGGACTAGAATGAAACCATCAATGGCACCGAGTATGGAAAGTCCGATGACGAAGTAACCAAAATTTCGTTCAATCTTGGAATGCGTTACTACTTCACACATGCGTTGGCAATCACGAACATTTCTAACACTGCTAGTGGCATCCGCATGATGCCTGAAACAAAATGGTCAACCAGCTCATCGATACTCTTCCTCAATAGGCCGACGTGGTTCGAAAACAGAAAGTGCATGACATGGAGTCAGGCGACTTAGTACATAATCACTTACGCCCTGGTCAATGTTGATGCTCACCTCAGCACAGGCAAATTTGATCTGATCAATGTCGCCTTTGAGAATTATTGCGACTTGCATTCTAGCGAAATGAGGGTCAGTCCATACCGTTTCTATGCATTGCCTCATAAGGGCGGCAACACGCTCTGTAGATGAATAACCAGTTGCGCAATGGGCAAGCCTGACAGCATCAATCGTTAATCGCAATGCAGTCAGTGCCGCCTTATTCTTACTTGTAGTTCGGATGCCAGCAAGCGCATTCAGAGCTGATTCGTCGTAGGATGCGTCTTTGCCTTTCTCGGTAATGGACTCAATCACGTCGCAGACGCGTTGCGCAATTTCGCTTTCAATTCCATCCAAGTTTGCGAGGACTGCGCGGCGGGACAAGCGACAGGCGACAAGCGTTTGCGCAAAAATTGGCAGCGACGTAAGTTCCCGGGCGTATGGCAAATTTTCAGGCTGTACTTCATCGTTCATTTAGGCCTCTCATTCTGTTGGACGAGCGACATTCCCTCTCACTTGGTTTTGCATGGAATTTTAACAAGCAAGGCAGCCATTGCCAAAGTTGGGCCAGGCAACACTTCATCTGTTGTCAGTCACTTCTAAAGCCAAGCCCGCTCGCCAACTTATACCATTAGTGTCTGCACCCAGCGATGCAATCGGCAAATCACTGAACCACTACATATTTCGTAACGACTGCTCCTGGAAGCCGTTAGTTCATACCAATATCGACCAAAAGGTGATTTCCTGCGGATGATCCAGAAACTATGGATGATACCGAATATTGGCAGGCGAATCCAATTTAGGTTTCTGTTCGTGATTTTGTTCGACCTCATCCACGTTGCGCACAAGAAATTTATTTCCGAAAGGCACTGGAGGCGACCGCGCGATCAAATATAAAACGGATGCGAACGCGATCCGGTAGCGAA
>JAHEAM010000187.1 GCA_024642765.1 Planctomycetaceae bacterium | reverse complement strand
GCAAGCGATGGCACGGGCTTCGGGCGAGTCGTTCGGAGCAAACGTCAAGGCCTGGCAACGTTACGCCAAAGAAATGGTTGGTGACGGTGCGCAAAGAGTTGCTACGGAGCCTGCCACCACGCTGCCTCGTTAGATTTGAGCAATGAGCGTTGCAAATATTCCGCAATTGATTTGAGGCGTCGTGGCGGTGAATCTCACGAAGCGATTTGAGTCTCACGATTTCGCCCTTCGATCTTCAAAGTAGAACCCTTGTCTTGGCAGCGTTAACGGACTAAATTCAAGGCATATTCAAAAGCGAGCTTGACCGATGCCACCACCGAAAGATCATGATGTTCTGCTTTCATTCGTCGATTCGGCGATTGAACTTGCGGACGCTATGAATTCGGATAGCGTGCTGCTTCTACTGGAATTCAGTCCCGATTGGGCTGCAATCAAAAAACACGCTAAAAAAACGGCTGTTTATGTCGCCAGCCACTTGCCTCAGGTTATTGAAGACGCGAAGCAAAACGAAATTCGCGCCGTGCTGCTCGCCGTCCCAGAGGTTACGATTCATGATCGATTGACCCAAGCAATTTTGGACGCCGTCGCCAACGAGTGGGTGGAACCTGGGGCCGCTGTAATTGCCATCTATAGTGCGTTCGAAACAGAAACCGTCGATTCGCTGAGTGTGATTGAGTTGAACGAACGGTTGGGTAAATTAACAGCTCGCGATCTTAAGAAACTCGAAACGAATGTACCGCTCGACACTTTAAAGCTTGTAGTTGATCTGGCGGTTGAGATCGGACGTGAGGGACGAGAGGGCAAACCCGTGGGCACGATGTTTGTCGTTGCCGATCACCGACGTGTTTTGGAGGAAAGCCAGCCGTCGGGATTCGATTTTGTCAAAGCTTACCCGCGCCGTGAACGGAACCTAGCCGACCAACGTGTTCGAGAGAGCATTAAAGAGATTGCCCAACTTGATGGAATGTTCGTGGTTGCGGCGGACGGAACCGTTGAAGCCTGCTGTCGAATCGTTGATACTTCACCGGTCGAATTGACGATTTCGACAGGTTTGGGTTCGCGCCATTACGCGGGAGCTGCAATCAGCAAAAACACCAAGGCGGTGGCAGTCGTCGTTAGCGAATCGAGTGGAACGGTACGTTTGTTTCATGATGGCCAAGTTGTTCTGCGTATCGAGCCCTTCCGTCGCGCGATGAAATGGAAAAGTTTTGGAAGCGAAGGCCAATCGACTAGTGCTTCCGCATCGGGATCGGACAACGACAAATAATTCGTTGCGATTCGGTCGCAAGTGAGTCGAAGGAAGTAATGAATTCTGAATCAACGATTCCAGACTTACTTGATCCATCTGCCAGTCATTTGCCGCCCAAAGGTTTCAATTTTCGGCGTTTGCTAGTTGTGCTCAAGTGGCTGATCATTGCGGCGGTTTTGGTTGGGCTGGGGATTGCTTTTGCGAAGGCATTCCAGCAACTTCGCGAACACCGAATCGATTGGTCACAACTGCAATGGTGGAGACTGCTGGCGGCGATTGCCTGTTATTCTATCACGTTGCTCATCAGTGGGAGTTATTGGCGATCTCTTTTGGTGGGTGGCGGCGTACCTGTGCTTTGGATTCCAACGTTACGTGCGTTTGCTTGGAGTCAATTGGGAAAGTACTTGCCGGGCAAAGGGATGGTTGTCGTGTTGCGCACTGGCATGGTTCAAAACATGGGTGTACCGATTGGCTCGTCTGTGGCGACGACATTTATCGAAACGCTTTTGTGGATGTTCTCGGGAGCCCAAATCGCGAGTGTGCTGTTGATTCTCTTTCCCAATGTCGACTCTGGTTTGCGACTGTTGGCGGTCATTGTATTTTTGGTTAGCGGAATCGTGACGCTGCCTCCTGTGTTCAATAGGATCGTTGTGTTCCTTGCGAAAGTTCGTGGCGTCCGAACGGAACAAAATGTTCGTGAGAAGCCACCGGTCTTGAACTGGCGTCACTATATTTATGGTGTTGCTTCGCTTTCGGTAGGTTGGTTGTTTGCTGGGTCTAGTGCTTGGCTGGTGGCTACAGCAATTCCGACCTCGACTATTCGACCAGAACATTTTGTACTGATTTTGGCAACAATATCTCTCGCGACGGTTGGCGGATTTGCGTCGATGCTACCGGGGGGGATTGGTGTGCGAGAGCTGGTGATCGTTCCCTTGCTTTCGCCAGTGGCCGGAGTCGCGGTCGCATTGGTAATTGCAATCGTAATCCGGTTATGTTGGATGATGGCCGAGTTAGTGACATCTGTTACAATCGAAGTCGTTTATCGAATGCCTCGCAAACTAAACTAAAGTCGTGTTTTTGGCTGAATCTGTATCTATTGTCGTCCCTGTTCAAAACGAAGCAGAAAGCCTGCCGTCGTTGGTGAAAGAGTTGGCTGTGCTCTCGGACGAGTTAGATGGTACGTTAGAAATTCTGGTCATCGATGACGGCTCAACGGATACGACTTGGGCAACACTGGAAACTCTCTGCAAGTCGTACACCTTCCTTCACGCTGCGAAGCTAACAAGAAACTTCGGCAAATCCATTGCGTTGCAAACGGGTATTCTTGCGGTGCAGACGTCGCAACTCGTCACAATGGATGGTGATTTACAGGACGACCCTCTCGAAATACCGAAGATGCTGGCGAAGTTGGACGCCGGGTTCGACGTCGTCAGTGGTTGGAAGCACAGACGCATGGATAGTTTGACGAAGCGAATTTCTTCACGAGCGTTCAATTTGACCTTGAGCGCCCTGTCAGGAGTTTGGTTGCACGATCACAATTGCGGATTGAAGGCCTACCGCCGCGAGGTTTTTGAGAACTTGGAACTTCGCGACGGATTGCATCGCTTCATCCCTGTACTCGCAGCTCGCAATAAGTTTCGCATTGCAGAGGCAATCGTAAACCATCGACTACGGCAATTCGGACGCTCACACTACGGCTGGAAACGCATGATAGAGGCCATGCGAGATTTGTTTGGAATTATGGTCTTTAGAAAAGGCCTTTGTCGCAATCAATCGGCATTGCGTGCCGAGTCCAAATCTCGGATCGCCGAAACGATTCGTTGGCCGGAAAATGCGTATTGATTCAAGGCGAGTGAAAGGGTGTGAAAGCATGTACGGGACTATACGATCAATAACCTAGAATTCATGATTTGGGTCTGCGTGAACCCTCTTTTGCATCCTTGAAAGTGTTTCCGGGCATGTCCCAAATATCCAATCCTTTTGCAGGTAAGACTCCAGCTAAAACCAAATCGCTCAAGGGTTTGCTCATTGCGGTCTATTCTACCGTTGGAGTCGTTTTCCTTGTTATGGCGGTGGCGGGTATCTGGATTTATCGTGCAAGCAATGTCTCTTATAGCCGAGCCTACCTTGACATGAAAAAAGTCGTTTTGAGCGACCGCAAAATACAGAATCAATTTGGAAGACCACTTTCGTTTGGCACGCATTGGGCAATTGCTAAATCTGGCAATGGTTACGCCATTGAGACGCCACTGATTGGCAGTCACTATGTCGGCAATGTTCAGATTTCCATTGTCGAGAAGGGCCGAGGGCTGGTTCCCGGTCGCCACATCGTTAACACCGAAACATTTTTGCTTAAATAAACTGTGGAGGCTCGAAATAGTCTACTACATGATTTCAAAGCAATCGCTGCCAACCGTTTGTGACTTCAAACACGTGGTATAATGGAACTTTGCTGTTCCGTTTTTGATTTCACGCATTTGGGCCTATGAATTCTGCATCCGAATCCGCTTGTCCGGCTGAAATTGGCTCGATCTGTGCGCGCCGGCATTGGTCTATCTATTGGCTTTTGATCGCTCTCGCGTTCGCAGCAGTGGTGTCCAATATTTTGCATGTTCGAAACGCAGCAACCCGTGGCGAGTCACCGTTTTTCAGCGCCAATGATCGCAGTCGGTGGTGCACCATTTATTCGTTAGTGCACGATGGAACCTATGTAATCGATGAACGCGTCACGCGTCCTGCAGAAATCCACTGGGACACAATTGACAAAGTTCAACATGTCGGTCGCGATGGCTTCATGCACCAATACAGCAGCAAGCCGACGTTGTTGCCAACCCTTTTGGCTGGCGAGTATTGGATATTGAATAAGACGACAGGATTGAATTTGGATGATGATCCGATTTGGGTCGCGCGCATTATGTTGATCTTTTCGAATGCGATTCCATTTGCGTTGATGCTTGTTTTTCTGGCGAGTGTTTTGGAGCGATTACCTGTCTCCGATTGGGTTCGTTATTTCATCGTCGCTTGCGCGGGTTTTGGAACGTTTTTGACTCCGTTTTGTATTACCTTGAACAACCACTTGCCCGCGGCAGTTGCCGTAATGGCTACCTTGTGTTGTGTCGATTCGATTTTACGCGATGAGCAGCGGCGTTCGATTCAGTTGTTTTTTGTCGCTGGATTGGCGGCAGGATTTGCATTTGCGAACGAACTACCGGCGTTGGCTTTTGTTGCAGCAATTGGACTTGTGTTGCTTGTTCGAGCACCAGTTCTGACTTTGTTAGGCTATGTACCGGGCACCTTGATCGTGATTTTAGCCCTAGTCGGAACCAATTGGTTGGCCCATGATGAATGGAGTTTGCCCTATTCGCATAGAACAGACGGGGCTGTTATTGCCAGGTGGACGGAGAATTTTGAAGCTGAACTGGATTCGGGGGCAATTCCATTAGAAATTGCGACAGTTGTCCAGGGATGGTGTGCGGACCATTCGCAAAATCCTCTGGAGTTACCTCGTGTCGAAGTTGGGACGTGGATGGGCCAAGCAGAGGGGACGATGCGACGCTGGGTCGTACGTGATGCCGTAGCCACTTCACAATTTGCAATAACAAAATTGGCTGACGGTAAATTCTCGTTGCGAGAATGGAACAACTGGTATGACTTTCCAGGCAGCTACTGGTCGGCTTCCAAAACAAAACGTTCTCAAGTCGACAATGGAGAACATTCGCAATTGGTGTACACCTTCCATATCCTGATTGGCCATCACGGAATCGTTTCCTTAACTCCGATATGGTTGTTGGGATTTGCAGGCTTGTTTGCTTTACCCTTTGATTGGCGCTATCGACTGCGTTGGCTGGGTTGGGTTGCGTTGGCGATGACTGTGATTGTTATTGCTTTCTACGTGACTCGCCAGGCACACGATCGAAACTATGGTGGAATGACGAGTGGACTGCGCTGGGCATTTTGGTTAATCCCCTTGTGGTTGGTTGCCATGGCACCGGTCGTCCAATCCTTCGCCCGTTATCGCTGGAGTCGAACGCTTGCGATATTTTTGCTCGTTGCCAGTGTTTTGAGCGTCAATTACGCAAATCTAAATCCTTGGGTTCAGCCATGGTTGTATGAGGTTTGGACCGCACTTGGACAGTTTGAGTAGTGAAGTTCTAGTCTGTCGTGACCTTCAGTTTTAGGTGCCTATCAAAGGTGATAGGGTTTTAGTGGGTCAAGGATTCTTTGTTAGCGTTTTGCGCTGCGAGTTGTTCGGAAGGTGAAGGCAGTTGAACATTCAAACGAGAGCCATTCATGCTGCGTGGACCGCAATCAATTTTTGCCAAACCCGTTTCCAGCGAATGAAAGCCGAGGCCGATGAATTTTGCGTTCGTCACATGTTCGTAGGGAATCAAGACCTCGTCTAGCCAAACTTCGCCTGTTGGACGCAATGACCGACTGGATTGCTTTTGGACAGCATTGCGCAGGACTTTTCCTTTGTCATCGCAAATGTGTATGAAGCGTAATTTATTGGTTGGTTGGCCGCTTTCCCAAACTGTTCGTAGGGCGAGGCCTCTTTCAGTTGCAACGCATTGCAACCCATGCAATTTGGCCACGTTATCAAAGGAGACACAACCCGTTGTGAGTTGGGAATGGGCAACCACCTCTAGGAAATCAGGTGGAATACTTGTGGGAGCGGGAATGCTATGCACCAAGACCAAACAAGTCAGACAACAAATTCCAGCGATCCGCGCTGTTTGTACAGAAAATAGACTCTCTCTGGTTTTCCGCCAGAGCTGCTGCCAGCCAACTTGAAGCTCATGATCATAGACCTTCAAAAGAAAATTCTTCGCCGGAATCTCAATGAACCGGTAGAGTAAACACGACGCGCAAAGCGATAGAGACGCAATAACTAGGAACGAAATGAAAGGCGAAGCCATTTCTCCTGATCGATAAAACCGTGTTAAACAGCGAATAATAAAAGGATGAATCATGTACAACGAAAAACTGATCTCACCTAAATAGACTAGCGTTGGCGTCGATAGCACTCGTGACAGAGGACCCTGTGACCTGCCAAATACCCAAATAATTGCACCAAACAAGAACACGCTGCCACCTGCGTGGTACCACATCGACCAAACTGGCCCCAACCATGACGCTTCGGTCAATGCACTATACACACTTCCAGATTGAATCTTTATGACAAGTGCAAGTCCGCCAACCAAAACAAGAATCTCAGCGGCAAAGTCAAAGTACCAAGCTCTTTTCTTCAACTCGACGCTTGAAAACAATCGACCTATCGCGATTCCAGTTACAAACTCGAAAAGGCGAATGAGAGGATTGACATGAGCAATTCGCGTGTATTCAACAATGGTACCAAGCCAATTTCCGTTTTGAGCAAATTGGATTAGAAAAAGAATGCCGATTAACGCGATGGCCAGTCCGATATATTTTCTTCGGAAGGCAATCGCCGATCCCAAAAAGAAGGCGGGGAAAACCAAGTAAAAAAACATCTCAGTCGAGATACTCCAACTAACGCCGTTGAACGAGAAAACCCAACTCGTTATTGGCACCCAGCTTTGGAGCAACAACACATTTGACGCGAGTTTTGCGACAGTCTGTGCGCTTTCGAAGAGACTGTCGAATCCATGGAAGACTGCAACCAGCAAAATCAAACATGTAGCATGGAGTGGCCAGATGCGAGCCCAGCGCGTGAACCAAAATCGTTTGACGTCAGCAAACGAATTGAGACGCCCTGTGTAAACATAAGCGAGAATAAAACCAGACAACACAAAGAAAAATGAAACTCCTGAGTTGCCAAGTGGCAAATCGAGACCGTCGATTCCGAATTTGCCGCGGCAATGGTGCAACAAAACCGCAAAGGCCGCAAAAAATCGCAGGCCTGTCAGTGCCAATAACGGTTTCACTTCGCGAGAAATCATCCTTGATCCCCATCAGATTGGCTAAAGTACTGGTTTGCCCAGCGTTGACTTCAGGTGTTTAAAATAAGGCACTTCTGTATGAGCTTGCGAAAACTCAATCTGGGCTCTGGCCTATTGTTCTGAAATTCCATATTTTTTGACAAACTCGGCGTCTCTTCTTGAATCCTTGTCGCGTCTAATTGCCACAATGGCATCCTCTCGCGAGACGCTGTGATCGTCAATGTATTTTGTCAAACTCCCG
>JAHEAM010000186.1 GCA_024642765.1 Planctomycetaceae bacterium | reverse complement strand
TCAATTTCGCATTGACCGGCCGTTGCGACTTCGTGGTGCTGCGTCTCGACCTCAATCCCAACATCGATGAGGGTCTGCATCATTTCGTTTCGCAAATCCATCAAGCGGTCAGTCGGTGGACAAGGAAAGTAACCTTCCTTGTGGCGAACTTTGTATCCCAAGTTGGGGAACTCTTCACGACCACGATTCCATTCGGCCTCGATACTGTCGATGTAGAAGAAAGCTTGTGATGCAGATTGTTCGAATCGGATATCATCAAAAACAAAAAACTCGGCTTCTGGGCCGAAGAATGCTTTGTCAGCAATACCGGTTTGTTGTAGGTAAGCAACCGCTTTCCGCGCAACGTTTCGTGGATCGCGCGAATAATCCTCGCGGGTCAGTGGGTCTTGAACATTGCAGATCAAGTTCAATGTCGGCAGCTGCGTGAACGGATCGAGAAACGCAGAAGCAGCATCGGGAACGAGCAACATGTCGCTTTCATTGATCTGCTGCCAGCCACGAATACTGGAACCGTCGAATCCGAATCCGTCGGCGAACGCGTCTTCCGTCAATTGACGCACGGGAACTGTCGTATGCTGCCAGGTTCCGATGAAATCCATAAAACGAAGGTCAACAGCCTTCACACCTTTTTCACGACAAAGAGCTAAAATCTCTTTTGGAGTCACTAATTCACCTCAATTGAATTTGAATGCGACGGACAAACCAATATACCCGTTTGCCTGGGCTGGCCACCCAACACCGAGTGACACAAACGGGCTCTGAAAGCAACTATCGGGCCACGCCAGAAAAATTATTTCGCTACACAGTATTGGAACGTCATTACTCTAGCCTGGAGTAGCGGAACACGACTTTCTCGCTATAAAATGCTCCAGCACAAACGTATCGTTGCCGATTCCGACACACTCGGACATCGACATAAACGAAACAGATGCTCAAAACAAAACCAGCAGTGCTCGCGAAACAAGCACTCCGTGGAAAATTCAATATTGATTAGGATGTCCTAAAATGGCCAAACCAAGTACTGCAGAACCTCAAATCATTAGCGAAGAAATCCGCAGCTTGTGGGATATTGAAAAAGGCCACTGTTATTTAAATCACGGTTCATTTGGGCCATCTCCCAGGCCCGTCCGCGAGGCCAAAACCGCTTGGCAAAACAAACTCGATCGACAGCCAATGGACTTTTATGTCCGCCGTTTGGAAAACGAACTGAACCGGGCCAAGGCGTCCGCTGCTCGATTTTTAGGCACAAGCCCTAGTAATCTTGTCTTTGTTGAGAATGCCACCGTTGCAATGAACGTCGTGGCGTCGAGCTTCCCATTAGCGGAAGGCGATGAAATCCTTATCAATAATCACGAGTATGGGGCGGTCCGCAGAATCTGGGAACATATTGCGAAAACCAAAGGCGCCAAAGTCGTCGATTTGCATTTGGACGATTCAGCCTTTGAGTCATCTGAGATACTAGCCAATCGATTTGCCAGTGCCATTTCAAAACGAACAAAAATCGTGATTCTCAGCCACATCACCAGCGCCACAGCACTAATCTGGCCACTGGACGAAATCATCGAACGCTTGCGTGAATTCGATGTGGCGATTTGCATTGATGGGCCTCATGCACCGATCCACGTGCCACTTTCGCTAGACTCTCTCAAAGTAGATTTCTACTGCGCAAGTTGTCATAAGTGGTTGTGTGGTCCGTTGGGAACCGGATTCCTTTACGCTCACCCGCGTCAACAAGCGAACATCGAACCATTGGTTCGCAGCTGGGGACGGCTACTGCCAGCAATGCCTGAGCTCTGGGACGAACAATTTCTTTGGAGTGGCACCCGAGACCCTAGCGGCTATTTAGCATTAACAGCTGCAATCGAGTTTTTCGAACACTACGGGGCAGCAACGTTTCGCCAAAACGCCTACGTCATGGCTGGCTACGCAGAAGACCAATTGCGCGAGCACCTAGGGACAAAACCGATCGCGAGTCGCTGTGAAGGATGGTATGGGACAATGGCTCACGTACCCTTACCACCTGGTGACTGGTCATCGCTTCAAGAAGACTTGTTCCAGCAATTTAAGATTGAAGTGCCAATCATATTTTTCGACCAGCGTTGGTTCATTCGGGTTTCAATGCACTTATACAATACGCTCGCTCAAGTCGAGTACTTGATCAAGTCATTGCATCAACTCGGCGTCGCGCGAAAATGATTTCGCGCGAACAGCCGTGTTAATTGCGACGCACTGTTTGTCACTTGGCTCCAATGCAATACAACTTGTTATTCGAGCGAATAAACAGTTGCTTGCTGCTGACAGCTGGTGTTGCATTGAAAGGCCCTGCGTCGCCATCAAGCTTATTCGTTTTTGCCAATTCGAATTTCTCGCCAAGTCCAACGACATGCGTCATTCCGCTGCGCATCACTGCAAAAATTTTATCACCAATGATGATTGGCGAAGCGTAGTCGCCTGCTGGGCCGCGGCGCGGCTCGGCATTGTTCGTTTCACCAGGAAAAGCTTCTTGGTAAACTTCTGTGCCGTCCTTGCAACTTGCGCAATTCATTTTGCCACTGGAGTGCCAATATAAATTTCCGTTGTATGCGACAGGCGTTCCGATTCCCGCGCGTAGTCGAGTCTCCCAAACTTTGTGCGTCTCGGAAACGTCGCCTTTTCCGCCGCAACGAACACCGACGGCAACTCCTCCGCGACCGCCCATTGCAAACACGACACCCTCGTATTCTGCGAGACTGGCGCACACAGTTTCCGCAATTGGCGAGGTGCAAGTCCAGAGTTCTGCGCCGTTCTCCGGGTCGATCGCCAGGATTTTTCCAGGCATACTAAAGACCATTTCGGTGTGACCATCCACCTCGACGAAAATTGGAGTAGACCAACAGTTGGTGAACTTTTCGTCCTTGATTTCCCAAACGACTTCGCCGTTTTTTTTGTTAAGGGCGACAATTGCGTGGCCAACGTTTCCTGCGTTGACGATCACGGTGTCTTTGTAAAGAACGGGACTAGATCCGCCGCCCCATTTCGCCGGATCAGAAAAATTCCCCAGAGACTTGTGCCAAAGCTCATTGCCTTTCATATCAAAAGCATACATGCCGGACTTGCTAAAAAAAGCAAAGATGTGTTCACCATCCGATGTCGGCGTACTACTGGCATAGCCATGTTCTTTGATGAATCCATCATAGGGGTCCTCTGCCTCAACGGCCTTGATGTCTTTTTGCCAAACGATTCCACCGGTCTTGGAATCAATGCAAAACAAGTGCCGAGTAAGCGATTCCGGCTTCGCATTTGGTGTCGTTTCTGTTCCATATCCGGAATAACAAGTCACCAAGACATGATCACCAATCACGATAGGGCATGAACTTCCAGGCCCCGGCAAGTTGACTGACCACTGCATGTTTTCAGTATTCGACCACTCGCTGGGGATTGTGCTATTTACTGCAACACCTGCTCCATTGGGACCACGAAAGCGCGCCCAATCATCCCCGACTGCCACTCCTACGATCATGGCAATCGCCAAACCAATGCCAACCATGAGTCGCCCTTGCTTCTTCCGCATTCTGTTCTCCCTTTGTGAACATCGCTTTATTTAGTCATACACATACGCTTCGATGGGGTATCATTGTCCTGCAATTGAGTACGATTCGCTACAGCAAAGTAGGCACATAAAGGGGGCATAAATGGCAAGTTTTCAAAAGTTTTTGATTTCGGTTTCACGATTTGGATTCGCAAGCATCTCAGTTGTCATCGCCTATAGCGCAATAATTGCGCTGGCACAAGAAAATAATTCACCCCAAAAACAAGCCCCACTGCAAGACTCAAACACCATCCAAATGGCTGACGGCCAACAGAGCGAAGCCATCGACATCCAGAAATTCGCGTGGCTCGAGGGTAGTTGGGATGGCGGCGGCCTTGGCGGCGATTGTTCGGAAGTTTGGAGCAGTGTGGCAGGTGATTCGATCATTGGGAGCTTTCGGTTTGTAGCCGATGGCAAAGTGCAGTTTACGGAGCATTTCCAGCTGAAGAAGTCGGGAAACTCGGTCGTTTTAGAGCTGAAACATTTCGACGACAAGTTGGTGGGTTGGGAAGATAAAGACAATCACGTCACGTTTCGATTTGCCAAACGCAATGCCAACTCATTTTGCTTCGACGGCCTGACCTACCGCCGTATTGACGATGATCATATGGATGCTTTCGTCGTTATTTCCGGAGAAAACGAAGAAGTGAAAGAGGAGAAATTCTCTTTTGAAAGGCGAAAATAAGGATTCGGCAACCCAGGCTCGACGATCTAGAAAAGGCACCCCATGGCCACCCAAATTCGAATTTTTACTGAACTCGGCTAAATACAATCCTGACTTCAAAGCGCCACAGACCTATAATGGGACAGAAGCAACAGTCCGACCGAGCATCGCAAGAGAGACACTCACAATGACATTTCAATTTCTAGGAAGTCTTTTTTCTCGTGCGAAATCAGTGGCTAGATTATCTGGAGTGTTTTGCTTTTTTATTCTGACAACTTCGTCATATGGCAGTCTATCGATCGAAGACGAGTGGGGCTATTTGGAAAACAAAGCTACTGGCGGTCGGATCTTCGGGAAACTGCTTGAAAAATCTTATAAAGACAATGAATCGGCTGCTCCCTGCATCGTGATTGAAACGCAATCTGGAGGGAAAATACAGATGGAACGCTCCACGGCCACCTGGCATGCAGTGGATGCATCGGTCATGGAATACGACGCCAAGGTCAGCAACTTTTCGGGTAACGAAACAGCAGCCGATCACTGGAAAATCGTTAATTGGTGCCTAGAACAAAACGGCGGTAAGTCAAAACTTCGTACGCAAATCGAACTGCACCTTTTGAAAATCGTTGAATCGGATCCAGCTGACGCTGAGGCAGCCAAAATGCTGGGACGTGACGGCTGGACAAAAATCGACGGCAGTTGGCATCGCGAGGAACAGTATTTTGCCTCGCGAGGATACATTCATCCGCGACGCCGCTGGATACCTGCATTGCAAGCTCAAATCGACGAAATCACTGGTAAATCAGAGCAAACACTGGGAGAGATTCGCACACTATTCACGCGATGGCAACGCCAAGCCGGAAATGTATCGGCAAGTGAAGCCATCGCTAGTTTGGCGGCAATCTGCAACGAAACTATGGTACCCCTTGTCGCCTCGGAACTCAAATCGGGCAATAACGCGGCCTTACGCCGCGGCTTTCTGGATGTGATCAGCGGAATACCCTGTGTCGCATCCCAAAACGCACTCATTGAAGCGTTATTGAACCCTGATCAAACGATTCGTGAGCGGGCCCTAAGCCTGCTACTTTCGCCCCCCTTCAATAACTCGACAGTGGTGAACCGATTTTCAACTTCGCAGAAGATCATTTCTTCGGGCGGTTTACAAACTCAGCTAGATAACAGTTCGCTGCAGTGGATGGCATATTGCTTGGGTGAACTAGGGGAACCAGTATCGGTTTTGCCTTTGGTCAATGTCGTTCGGACTACCCACAAGGTTGCGAATCCAGCGGCAACTCAGCCCGGCAGAATGACAACCTCTTTTGGCAATGGAGGCTCGGGATTATCGACGGGAAGTAGCGAACCGGCAACGCTCGAACGCACCATCACAAACACGAAAGTCATCGCGGCACTCAAAAAGATTACGGGAGTGGATGCAGGCGATTCCATCGATGTTTGGCGAAACTGGTACCTCGATCATTTCACACTTTCGTCCATCGATGTGAACCGAAACTAAACGCCCAATTTCAGGGTGGCGTTGTGGATGAAATCGCCAAACTTCGATTTTTATTGGTTCGAGTGGCGCATCTGATAGAAAATGCCGAATTAAGGCTTTACTGCAAATTCGATTGGGAATAACAATAAACTGGTTTGATACAAAAAGCCCAAATGGGCGATTGCCGACCCACTAGAATTGTAACTTTTGTAGAGTTCAAAAGTTTTTTATTTGGCCCCTTGTGCTCTTTTGTGGAGCCGCTATATTCTTGCCCTGCCGAAGAGAAATGAGTTTTAAAAAAATATTCAATTTTCTTCCAAAAGGGCTTTACAGGGTTTCCTGAAGCTGTAGAATGTCGAGCTCGCTAAAAACGAAACGACTTGCTTCTCAAGCGTTTCTATAGCAAACAAAAGGTCGACAGAGTGTTTTTGTCGACTTATTGAATCGATTGACGTCGGTCAGTTCTCGGGAGTTAGTCCCGAGCATTGACCGCCTTCAATTGAGGGCAACTCCGACCCGTTTCGGAGTGAATGATCTTTGACAATTTGGTTGTGATTAATAGATGGCATCTTTGCATTGTAAAGATGTTGATCTTGGTCCTTTTGCTGTTTGGTTTGAGTTTACTCTGGCTATGCGGCTTAGGTTGAGATTGACAGCTTTGACATTGCTAAACCACTCTTATGTTAGCGTCTGTGATGAAACTGGTCTTTGACTAGCTTTGTTCATAGAAAAAAAGTAGAGCAAGAGCGAATATATCGTTACCCAAATAGCGTCAAACGTTTGGCTTTCTTTCTTCTTGGTTGCTGGTCCTTGTGGCCTGTGAACTTGTTGGGGGAGGGTTGAATATTTGTGGTCAAGCTATTAAGGGCACATGGGGGATGTCTTGGCATCAAAAGGCGATGAAGGGCGTGGAAGTCTGCGAAAAGCTTGGGGTAGTTGACAAACAAACATTGATCCCGAGATTCCTGAATTAGCATACACTGAATTCATAGGTGTATTGCGGCTAACCCAGGGAACTGAAACATCTAAGTACCTGGTGGAAAAGAAAGAAAAATCGATTCCGTTAGTAGCGGCGAGCGAAAACGGAAGAGCCCAAACCGCGGGGGTTTCCCCTGCGGGGTTGTAGGACCTTTCATATGGGAAGAGTTCTGGCTAGTGGAACGGCTTGGAATGGCCGGTCATAGAGGGTGAAAACCCCGTACACGAAAGCTTCGAACCTCTCGAGAGGCACCTGAGTAAACCGAGTCACGTGAAACCTCGGTTGAATCCACGGAGACCATTCCGTAAGGCTAAATACTCTTTGATGACCGATAGTGAATCAGTAGCGCGAGCGAAAGATGAAAAGAACCCCGTTGAGGGGAGGGAAAGAACCTGAAACCATGTGCCTACAAGCGGTCGGAGCACGTTAATGTGTGACGGCGTGCCTTTTGCATAATGATCCGGCGAGTTATCGTCAGCGGCTTGGTTAAGGACTTACGGTCCGGAGCCCTAGGGAAACCGAGTGTTAATAGCGCGCATGTCGTTGGCGGTAGACGCGAAACCTAAGTGATCTACCCATGAGCAGGTTGAAGCGCGGGTTAAACTGCGTGAAGGACCGAACCCACTTGGGTTGAAAACCGAGGGGATGACTTGTGGGGAGGAGTGAAAGTCTAATCAAACTGGGAGATAGCTCGTTCTCTCCGAAATG
>JAHEAM010000185.1 GCA_024642765.1 Planctomycetaceae bacterium | reverse complement strand
CTATGAATGGTGTACGCTTGATGGCAGACACGATTCATTACGGGATTTGGAATACCATAAAATGATTCCTTTTTGGATACACGATGTTGACTAATTTACTTGGCCAATCTGAAACCAACTGGTGGACACGGGCGTTTCGCTCGGAGAGCGATCAGGCCGGCGAGTTGCGATGGCAATGGATGAACTTGCCCGAATCGTGGGGAGTGTTTGTTTGGCTATTGCTATTCGCCTTGTTGATTGGTGGTGCCATTTGGCTGTATCGGCGTGAATCGTCAATTTGCCCACCCAGGATTCGAGCCGTGCTGGCGTTGTTGCGAGTTTTGGTTCTGCTGTTCTTGTTGTTGCTGCTGTTCAAGCCATCAATCTATTTCCAGCAGGTCAATATCCTTCGTCCGACGTTCGCGCTTTTGCGCGATGAGTCGCTGTCTTTGGCACAAATTGACCAATACACGGACGCCGCCGAAATTCAAAAACTGAGCGAGGCAACTGGGATCGATGCGGCTCTGCTCAAGAATGGTTCGGTATCACGAACTGAAATCCTGAATCGCACTTTGCATCACAATAATGATTCGCTTTTGACTGCACTCCGCAAGAAGGGAGCAATCCAAGTCATCGATTTCTCCGATCGACTCAATCCGATCGCGTTACTACCTGCCACGCTTGATGACAAAAACAAGCAATCGACAAACGCCAACGATGGCGACGCAACCACCGAAAATATAGATGGAAGTAACGTTTCGCTCCCCGATCTGAAATCGGAGGGATTGGGCACGGACCTTTGGCAAGCACTTGGGCAAACGCTTGATGACACCAAACGACTGGCCGGAATTATTTTGGTTTCAGAGGGCCAGCACAATGGCTCCGAGGATCCCGTCGAAATTGCAAAACGCGCCTCGGAACGCGATGTTCCTATATTTGTCATCGGGATAGGCGATCCGACGCCGACACGCAATCTTTCGGTTTTGCAAGTCAATTCTCCCGCCCGAGCTTATCTAAATGAACCATTCTTTATCGAAGCCGTCCTCCAAGCCAGTTTGCCGTCAGATGATCCAGCGCGAACCGAACCCTTCGACGTGACACTGCTTCAACAAAAGCTGGATCCCCGAACCGGCAAGCCTGGTGATGCGGCCGTGATCGAATCCAAACAAGTGTCCTTGCCCGAGGCTGGAAATCGTGTGCGGGTACAATTTTCGCATAGTGTTAGTGAACAGGGGAAATTCGTTTACACGGTGCGAGCGTCGGAATTCGACAATGAGACGCTAACGAAAGATAACGAATCGTCGACGG
This sequence comes from Planctomycetaceae bacterium, assembly GCA_024642765.1. Taxonomy (GTDB): domain Bacteria; phylum Planctomycetota; class Planctomycetia; order Pirellulales; family Pirellulaceae; genus BJ22. The sequence goes on along the minus strand of JAHEAM010000185.1, from coordinate 6,128 downwards.
GCACCATCGAAGTCGTCGATCAAAAGATTCGTGTCTTGCTCGTCTCGGGATTACCGAACTGGGATTACATCCAACTCAATCGACTGCTGCAACGTGACTCGACGATTTCAGTAAGTTGTTGGTTGCAATCGATGGATGAAACGCGCCAACAGGAGGGCGACGAACCCATCGTTCAATTGCCCCGAACCTTGGAAGACTTAGGTCAATACAACGTGATCGTCTTGATTGACCCGAACCCCGAGGAGTTCGATGAGTCCTGGATTGATGCTCTCAAAGAATTTTGCCGCATCAAGGCCGGTGGTGTGATCTACATGGCGGGTCCCCATTTTTCAGCCGAGTTCCTCTCCATGAACCGTCTATCGGGAATTCGAGAGATACTTCCTGTTCGATTCGGTGACGCAAATGAAATCGCGGCATCGCAGGTGTTGGCCGATGCGACCGGCGATCGAGGTGGCAGCATGCAGATCGTCAGTTTCAACTTGGAACATGACATTATGAAACTGGGGGAGGAGAACGAGCAGGTTCAAAATATTTGGTCGCGGATGCCTGGTTTTGTTTGGAACTTTCCGACTTTGGCTGCGAAGCCCACTGCCCGCGTATTGCTGGAGCGTGGTGACGAACCGAGTTTCGAGGGCAATCAGCCAATGTTGGTCGATGGTCGGTTCGGCGCTGGGACCATTCTGTACTTTGGTTTTCAAGGCAGTTGGCGCTGGCGACAAATTGGTTTGCAGGCCCAGTATTTCAATAGCTTTTGGATTCAAACGATCCGTTACTTGGTCGAGCACAGATCGTTGCAAGGCAGTCGTCGTGGGTTTGTGGATTCCGACCAAATTGAATACGAAATGGGCTCGAATATTTTGCTGTTGGCCAATTTGGTCGACGAGCAATTTCGGCCATCGACAGCTGAAAACATCGACGTTGTAATCACCGACGAAAACGGACGCCGACAAAAGGTCGCGTTGCAAAAGGTACCAGGGCAAGAAGGAAAATTCGAATTGAACTTCAAAGCGAATCGAACTGGAAGTTTTACGGCCTCGTTTGATATCGCGACAGAAGAAGAACAAGCATTGTTTGAGCCCGCGACCTACCGTGTCACGCCACCCAAGATCGAAACCTCCGCCACCTGGAGAAACGAAAAACTACTACGCGACATCGCCGAGCAATCAGGTGGTAAGTACTTTTCGATTGAAGATATGTCCCAAGTTGCCGCGGTGCTACCGGACCTCGAGAAACGAATCGAATTTGATAGTCCCCCACAACCGGCGTGGGATTTGAACCGCTGGTTTCGGGGACTTGCGTTTCTGTTTCCTGTTGCACTTCTGGCATTGGAGTGGACAATCCGCAAATGGAACAAGTTGCTTTAATTCATTTAGTTGATGAACGAAAATAAAACCTGAGAAATTGATGACCACAGTAGAAGCCGCACGCGGTGCCAATCAAACCATTTCGAATAAACTACTGCAATTGCGCGGAAAATTGCGGCAGTGGGTTTCTGTGCGCGGCCTGGGGCGTTGGCTGTGGTCGTTGTTAGCTGTTTTGGCTGTTGATATGGCTCTGGACCGATTATTCAAAATGGATTTCGCCCAGCGTGCAATCGTTTTGGTTTTGATAGTCGGTACCGTGCTCTATTTGTTTTATCGCTGGTTTTGGCTGCCTTTCTCGCGGCCGATTTCAGATGAGCGATTGTTGAAACAGGTCGAAGATCGCAATCGGCAAACTCGCGAGAATGTCATCGCCAGTTTTGAACTTTCAAAACAAAGTGAATGGGCTGAACGAGGCGTTTCGGCAGGACTCGCCGAGCGAACGATTGCAACTGGCCACGAGCTGGCAAAAAAGCTTGATTTCAATTCCATATTGGATCTTGGGCAATACCGAAAGAATTTGGCCGTGCTGTGTGGCGCGTTGGCGCTTGTGTTTGCATTGGCCATTGGTGTCTCGCAAATCAACTTCTTGGGAACTTGGTTCAAACGCAACCTGTTGTTGACCAACGACCAGTGGCCACAAGACACCTACTTATCGCTCGTGGGGGCCGTCGATGGAACGTTGGTATTACCGCGTGGCGCCGATCACCGGCAATTGGTTGAAGTGCTTGAGGAGAGTCGCTACCCAAATGTCGAGGTCACGCTAGAGATGGAGAATACCAACGGATTGACGATGCAGAAAATGAAACCGACGGGGCGACTAGCCGGACGCGAACACGCGTTTGTTTTTCACAGTATTGCTTCCGAGTATAGGATTCGCGCTAGAGGCGGTGACGCCACGACCGATTGGGTCAACATCCAATTGGTGGAACCACCTGCCGTTTTGGAAACGGTACTGACCGCGAAACTACCGGAATACACGGGCGCTGAATCGCAGACTTTCTCCGGGAGCGGTCCGCATCGTGTGTTGAACGGCAGTCAGATCGAGGTTGAAGTGCGTGCGAACAAACCGTTGCGTTCTTGTGAACTGGTTTGGAATGACACCACGCTCACGATGGAACCGAGCACTCCAGAACGCGAGACCTACCGCATTTCTCTTGGCGCAAACACTGCTCTAGAAGGCGGCAAGTACAAACTGGCATTGATTGACGATTCCAACTTGAACAACATTCGAGAATTTAGTTTCGAAATTCGATTGACGGAAGATTCCGTACCCGTTGTTCGCGGTCAGATGTTAGGAATCAGCGGATTGATTGTACCTCGGGCGCGAGTTCCGATCTCCTATTCGGCAGAAGATGATTTCGGCTTAACCAAACTGGGATTTGAATGCAGCTGGAGCAATGACACCACTGATGGCAGCAATGAAATAAGTTTGCCGATCGAAAACTGGGCCGTGCGTCCGCCGCAAAAAGAAGTATCCGATGTGGCGGTTCTGGAAATTGAGCGACTAAAGCTGGAGCCGGAGACCAGTTTGCGGGTCTTATTGGCAGCCGCAGATAATCAAATCCCCACAGCAGGTCGGGGGGTAAGCAGAGAATTTCTATTGAGAATTGTGACCGATGAGGAACTTCGGGCCGATCTGTTGCGTCGAGAGATCGAACAACGAAAATCATTCCAACAAGCCTACGATTCCCAAATGGAAATGGTAAGCGAAATGCGTGAGTTAATGGCGACTCCCGCCGAAGGGACATCGAACGCCGATTGGCAGACGCAACGACAAAATCGACTTGTCAACCTCTATCGATCGCAACGCGGGATCGGGACCAGCGTTGACTTGATTGCGAAACGATTCGAAGAATTCTTGGTTGAAGTGCATAACAATCGTCTCGATGAAGAAGTTGCGAAGATCGATCCGGAGCGAACCTTAACACAGCGTTTCGAAAATGAAATCATCATTCCAATTCGAGCGATGGACGAAACCATGATTTCGTTGGCGGCTCAAAACATCGATAACTGCCGAAGAAACTTTGCAGACGAAGTCGCGTTTCGAACGTCCGTCATGGAAACAGTTGATCTCCAAGAAGCTATTTTGGAACGCATGCGTGCGATCATGGAATCCATGGAGTCTTCTGAGAGCTTTCAAGACACCGTGAATCGTGCCGTTGAAATCAAGCGATTTGAGGAAGCGATGCGTAAGCAGTTAGAATCCAAAGGCAGCACCAAAGGCGTTTTCGACGATGAATAGCATTTTTTAAACGACTTGATTTTACGTAGAATACTAGCCCTGGCCACACCGCAACGTTTGGCACACAATTCAACGAAATTTTTCGGAGACCATTCATGAGCTTGATACAAACAACTCGAGGCTCAAATCCAAACGCCCGATTTTCAAGGTGGTCGCAGGTGTGCACTTTACCTCACGCACTAATCGTTTGCGTCTTCGTTTGTGCGATTTTAGTTGTCACAAATATTTCGATTGCTGCGCAACAAGACGATGAAAAAACGCACAGCCAAATGGGTGAAAAACAACGATTGATCGAAAGAAAAATGGCTGAACTCGAGTCGAAGTTCACTGTCATTGCCCAGCAACTTGCAGAAAAAGAACCCGAGCGAGCCGAGCGACTGATCAAGGCCTACCAATTGGCGAAAGAATCATTGCTGACCGACAAAATGGCTAAGGTCTCGGAATTATTGGACCAACGAAAATTCACCGAAGCCCAAAAGGCATTAGACGAAGTCATTGACGGTCTTGAATCATTGATCCGTTTGCTCGTTGACCAACGCGAAAAACCGCTCGACAAAGAGCAGGAAATGAAGCAACTCGAGGAATGGAAGGAACGCATCAAGGACCTCAAGGACGAACAAGAAAAACAGACTCGTGAAACAAAAAATATTTCAAACAAAGACGAAGCCCTCAAACGCCTTGAAGAACGAATCAAGGCCATCAACGAACTCATCGAAAAACAAAAATCCGTATTGAATGAAACCGATTCAAACTCCGACAAGGGTCTGAAGGCAATGGACCGAATTGCTGACCAACAATTCGAAGTCCGCAAAGAAACGGAAGCACTCAAAGACGAAATTCAAAACGACGGCGCTGGAAGCGACGAACCGCAGTCTGAACCATCTCCGAATCCCGAAAAAGCGAATGGTGCCGAGGGTCAAAAATCGGATAGCAATTCAGGTCAAAAAGACGGAGAAAAGCCAAACGAAACAGGTGAAATGCCCAAAGGTGACCCAAAGGGCGATGACTCGGCTGGAGATAGGCCGAAAAATGAAACGCCAACTAGCGAAAAAGGCGATAAACGCAGTGATCCGAAACCCACAGATTCTGATGGTCAAAAGTCTGATGGTCAAAAGTCTGAGGGTCAAAAGTCCGAACAGAAGACACCACAGCCTGGGCAAAAGCCTCTAGAGAAAGCCACGGAGCATCAACGCAAGGCAGAAGAGAAGCTTGCAAGTGGCAAGGCCGAAGATTCGAAACGGCAACAAGAGCAAGCGGTGAAAGATCTTGAAGAGGCACTCAATGAACTTGAGAAGGAAAAACGCCGAATTGCATCGTTACCTCCAGAGGCTCTCGAGCAACTCGGCAAAAACCAACTTCGGATGCGCGACAAGGCAATGGAAATTGCAAAAGAAATGAAAGACGCACCCAAGCCAAAACCTGCCGATTCCGAAGAGAATGACGCCAACAAACCGCAACAACAACCCGGCCAAAAGCCCATGGACCAAGCTGGCGATTCCATGCAAAAAGCAGCCAAAGACATGGAGCAACAAGACGCCGAAAAATCCGAAAAAGAACAGAAGCAAGCCGAAAATGATTTGCAAAAAGCCTTAGAGGAAATCGAAGAGCGCCTTGCACAATTGCGTGAAGAGACTCGCGAGGAAAAACTGGCACGACTTGAGGCTCGGTTCAACGAGATGCTTGAACGGCAAAAGGTTGCAAGCCTGATGACGATCGAGCTCAATGACAAACGTCGAGGCCTTGACGGTATCGAGAGGCGCGACGAACTTGTCCTGTTGCGTTTGGCGACTGAAGAATCAGAGATTCGGGAATTGGGACAACAAGCCTACGATCTATTGCTGGAAGACGGCACAAGTGTCGTGTTTCCAGAAATCGTTCAAAGCCTTTGTGACGATTTTGAAAACGCCAGTCGGCTCTTGGTGGAAAAACGAACCGACGAACTCCCCCAACTTGTCCAACGTGAAATCGAGGCTGTCCTTCAGGAACTGCTTTTAGCATTGCAAAAAAGTAAGAAAGAGGGCGGCGGAGGAGGCGGTGGGGGCGGAGGAGGAGGCGGTAAGCAACCGCTTTTAAGCATGTCCAACGAGCTTAAAATGCTGCGGATGTGGCAGCTTCGGGTCAACCGTGTGACGAGACAATTCGATAAACTATTCAAAAATGCCGGTTTGGACCCTGAGATGGAACGTGAGCTTCAGGATGTTGCGGATCGTCAGGGCGAGTTGATCGAAATGTTGGAAAGAATCATGGAAGAATCCGGGGAATAATTGGGGCCATCGCGTACAATTAAGGCTGACAAGGCCATACGAATCAGAGATAATGTAAATCGCGATTTCAATATCGAGCCAATGTCGGCCGCAAAAAAAAGTTTGAGGATATTATGAAAATGCGTCTTTCAGCACCAACATTCTTGTTTGCATTGATTATTTGCGTGATCTGCAATGCCAATGGTGATGATCGCGATATTGTGACGGGCTTTTTGAAGTACGTTGAATCAACGAAAGTATCCGCTGACGATCAAGCCG
>JAHEAM010000651.1 GCA_024642765.1 Planctomycetaceae bacterium | reverse complement strand
GTTTTGTCTCAATGCGGACACTCTTGAACCGATTTGGGAGTCCGATGACGATGTTTTCAGAGGACATGCGTCAATGTTCGCGACCGACTCACGGCTCATGATTTTGACCCAATACGGCGATTTGGTCTTGGTCGACGTTACTCAAGACGAATATATCGAAAACGGAAGGGTGCACTTGGGCAAAGGCGACTTTCAATCCCATCCAGCCTTGGTGGGAGATCGATTGATTGTTCGTAAAGGTAAGGAAATCGTCTGTTACCAACTAAAATGATCTTCGGCTCATGATTCTTGAATTGAAATCGCTAAACGCAAGTCGTCACTCGGACGTGAATTCCTCTGTTGCCAATTTGAATTTTGCGGCCGCTGCCTTGGGCGATGCGTTTTCTACGACGCCGCCTTTTACCGCAACTCGTTTGATTCCTGTGGCCAGGACCGAATCTAGGTTTTCTAACTGAATGCCGCCAATGGCGAACGCAGGCAAGGAAATTTCAGCTGCAACCTGAGCCGCCAACTCCAACCCGACTGTTTCGTAAAACGATTTTGTTTTGCTAAAAAAAATGGGGCCAACGCCAATATAGTTCGCGCCGTCAAGAACCGCTTGCCTTGCTTGTTCAATCGAATGTGTCGACACTCCGATGAGTTTCCCTGGCCCAACAATTCGTCTGGCAGCATGCACCGGCAAGTCATCTTGGCCGACATGCACACCGTCGGCACCAGCCGCCATACACAAATCGGCGCGATCGTTGGCGACCCAACGCACACCAGCATGGCGACAGATATCGTTTAGGACCTTGCCGCGCTCCAAAAGATTTCGGACGCTGAGTCGTTTGTCACGCAATTGAATCATATCCACACCACCGGCTACGACTTGCTCGACCGTCGCTCGAAACGATTCCAAGTTTTCGCAACCATCGAGCAACACGTACAATTTAGCGTTTTGCAGATTGCCGAGACTTAAAACGGTCGTCAACAGTGCCTTTTCCAACGCATACGATTGGTAGCGCAGTGGTTCAAGTTTTTTGGCGATTTCGACATTGAGTGTCTTCGCATACTCTTCGATCGTGCGCAGTGATTGTTGCACGCGCGCCATATTGGCTTGAATCACGCCGGAATTCGATTCTCGCGAAAATTCGGAATCGTTTGAAATTGTTGTTCCGACATCGTGCAGTGTGTCACGACTCATCAGACGGTCTGACGCGTTGAACGGCGCGACGCACTCCACAAGACGATGTCGCAACGATTTCAGCCGTTCGGTCAAATGCGAATCATCTAAAATCATGCGCGCATAGTCCTCAACAACTCGCAGGCCTTCGCAAGCGCGGTTGATTGCGGCATCGATCACCCGCAGCGTCGGCGGATCAAAAAAAGGCGATGGATTGTCGGACATGCTATCACTGCCAATCTGGCATTTACAAGAATCAAAATTGGACTGCCAAGTGACCAGATGGCGGCTGGCCCACATTGCGACTGCTCAAAAACTAGGCGTTTCGCGCGAGTTCGACAAGGCCCAAAGGGGGCGAGCGTTTGGTAAACTGCGCGGATGGCAATGATCGTGCCTCCGCGATGGAATAGGCCTGTTTGATTGAGATTGACTTAACTTCCAATGAGGTTGATACTTTGGACAAAATATCGTGTGTTGGAATGAAAAGAAGTTTGTCCTCGCGCGAAATGGACTGTATTTTTTACGACTAGAGTTTGGACATGGAAGCCGGAGGCAAACAAATGCACGTGAGCTCGCGCGTATTGTGTCTGTGGCCGGGTCTAGTTCGACTTTGGAAAAAAGGGGATTGGCCTTCATTGGGGCTTTCGATTGGATTCACACTCCTCTTCAATCTGGCCTTGATTTCCAGTTTTTTGTGGCCTGAGCTGCTTGGAAAAGAATTTCCTACCGTCATTTGGCCTGTCCTAGGTCTAGTTTGGTTGGTTTCAGCGCTGGAATCACATCGCCAACTGACAATCTTGCACAAATCGTCTCAAAAACGAATCGAAGATATTTCGCCTGTTCCAGACACCTTGTTTAATCAATCGCAACGGGAATACTTAAGGGGGAACTGGAGCG
>JAHEAM010000650.1 GCA_024642765.1 Planctomycetaceae bacterium | reverse complement strand
TCAACGCGGACGAGATTCGTAGCGTTCTTATGTTAGAAACGACGAGAGACTCGGTTGCGAATTACTTTTACTATACCGCCCTTGCCTGTTTGTTGTTGGCGGTCTTGTCAGACAAATTTAATGCTTCGCCAACGCTTGTATTTTTGGCGATGGAAAAAGATATTCAATCGGTTCTTTCTTATTTCGCTTCTGCTGCCCAAAAAGGCATTTGCTTGTGAAACCCATTCTTGAACGATTGGCGCAGCTATTCGTTTCATTCATACTTCCAGCTTGCGATTTTCGAAACCTAAACATTCTCAATTGGAATGGGATTCATAATGCGGCGATTAGTTTTTTGGTTCGTGACTTGGTTGTGTGCTTTTCAATTCGCGGCTTGTGTTTTACCTGCCGTGCAAACGGAGGGACCGCCCGATCTGACTCAGACCCAAGAAATTGAACGGAAACGTACGTATAATCTTGGCGCGACGGGACTTCGCGGTTGGATTTACACCAAAGCCGCCACTAATCTCGACGGCCAGCAAGGCCGCACGACGACGGTCGCACGTCAAATCCTTGTAACGCATGTTGGCAAGCAATCTCCCGCCGATGGCGTGATTCAAGTTGATGACGTGATCCTCGGTATTGATGGCAAGCGCTTTGACGACGACGCACGCAAGCAATTCGCTTTGGCGATACAACATGCCGAAACGGAATCGGCAGGCGGCGTGCTAAAATTAATTCGATGGCGGAAAGGAACCATCGCTGACGTTCAACTCAAGCTGAGGATGCTAGGCACCTACAGTTCCACCGCGCCCTATGATTGTGCCAAATCGAAACGAATCTTTGACGATGCTTGTCGAGTGCTCGAACAAGAACCTCTCGAAGATAACCTTTGGGGAGCCGTCAATGGATTGGCTTTGCTGGCGACTGGAAACGCCGATTATCTGCCGCGTGTCCGAGAGTTTGCTCATTCGATTGCTCCCCCGGAGCTAAAAATTCGACTTGTGCCCGGCATGGTTGTCTGGGAGTGGGGGTACCGAAACTTGTTCCTCTGCGAATACTTCCTGCTTACTGGCGACAAGGAAGTACTCCCTGCAATCCGCGAATACACGATCGCGTTGGCCAAGGGACAAAGTTTGTACGGCACCTTCGGCCACGGAATTTCGGGACGCACTCAAGATGGCAAACTTCATGGTTCGATTCCTCCGTATGGACCGGTTAATGCCGCTGGCTTGATCGGCAACCTAGCGATCGTGATGGGGCACAAATGCGGCGTGTCTGACCCTGAAATCGAGCCGGCGATCGAACGGGCTTCGAAATTTTTTGGCTACTATGTTGACAAAGGCGCGATTCCTTACGGCGAACACATGCCTTGGCCCAGCCACGAAAACAACGGCAAGAACGCGATGACCGCGATGTTCTTCTCCGTCCAAGGGAACTGCATACCGGAAACAAAATTTTTTGCGAAAATGGTGACAGCTTCGTACAACAATCGGGAATATGGACATACGGGCCAAGGGTTCAGCTACCTTTGGGGTGCTCTCGGAGCCAACGCCGGCGGGCCAACGGCTGCAGCAGCCTACTTCCGCGAATCGAGTTGGCATTTCGATCTCGTTCGCCGCTGTGATGGCTCGTTCACCTACGACGGAGACGAACAATATGGACCTGGCGAAACCGACGACGACACCTACTTTGGCAAGAGCAGTTATTATGGGCTCAGCCCAGCTGCGACCTATGTGTTGACCTATTCGCTTCCGCTCAAAAAAATTCTCTTGACCGGCCGCGATACGAGCCCTGCAAACTGGCTGAGCCCATCGGAAGTCTCACATGCAATCGCATCAGGACGATTTGACCTCGAACGAAAATCGAAAACGGTCGATGAACTATTGATGGCTTTTGGTGATTGGTCGCCAATCGTTCGAAGTTGGGCTGCGGAAGAAATAGCTGCCCGTACCGACCACACGGGCCTCCTCCCAAAACTAATTGAAATGGCTGAAGTAGACGACGAACATTCTCGTCAGGCGGCCTGCGAAACGTTTGGCTACTTGAAAGCAACAGAAACTCTGCCGGTACTAGTTCT
>JAHEAM010000184.1 GCA_024642765.1 Planctomycetaceae bacterium | reverse complement strand
AGAAGTGTATCGCGATGAGCTACAATACAAAGGACAAACATGAGCCATTTTCAAAATAATTTCACGGCAAACGAAATGAATCGAGTACAACTAAAACGATCGTTAGCTCTTCCCACAGCAAAAGTTCCGCAGCTGGAAAAGTCAAGCAACTCCGAGGATGTTGCCATTACAAATTACAGTTGCTTTGTCCGGAGACTATTACTGTCCATATTGTTCATTTCACAAACTGGCAGTATCGACTTGGAGGCGATTGCTCAAGAAAGCAACGAAGGGGCGGCACTCATTCTTAGTCGTACAGACTTAGGTGTCTTGGTTCGAATCGGCTCAGAAGAGTTTACCCAGTTCGATGCCGCAACGCACCAAAAACCGATATTCTTTCCCGTTTTTGCGCCTGACCAAATACCAATGACCCGCAGTCGACCCATGATTGAGCAAGACGGTGAGGCAGCCGATCATCCCCACCACAAGTCAATTTGGTTTGCACACGGCGCGGTAAACGGTGTCGACTTTTGGTCGGAGAAGGGCCAAATAAAAAACATCGATTACGAAATTGTCGAGGGCAACGGTACGCATTCTATCGTGGCAAACAACGAGTGGCGTTCCAAGACGAGAACGGAATTGCACGAACAAACGGCCTATTCTTTTGGATTCGACGATAGGTCGCGATGGATAGATTTTGATATCCGACTTTCGGCTATTGATCAAGATGCGATTTTTGGTGATACGAAAGAAGGCATGATGGCTCTGCGCGTGCATCCTGGGTTGCGATTGCACGCCGATCCAAAGCAGGGTGTTGCGAAAGTCTATGGCAAAATTATCAATAGCGCGGGCGACAAGGACTCGGATGCGTGGGGCAAACGTTCCGCTTGGGTTCGATACGATGGCATTGTTAATGACACTCAAGTTGCAATTTTGTTTTGCGATCATCCAGACAATTTAAGGCACCCAACAACTTGGCACGCTCGCGATTATGGCCTGTTTGCTGCTAATCCATTTGGCCTTCATGATTTCGGCCTGGGCCCAGAAAAGGCTGGCGAATACAAGTTGGAAAAAGGTAAGTCTTTACGATTTCGCTACCGAATCGTTTTCGCTAATTTGAAATTTGGCGCACTTGATTCCGAAAGTGTTTTCAATGATTTTACCCAAACCAAGTGAGGTTTGCGTTACGCCGCTTTCGTTTGCTCAGTTGAGTAGACGCCTTCCGTGACTTCGTAGTCATTCGGCTGCGGAAGTTTTGCGATGAGGCGTCCTGCTCCATTGGCATTCAGGCGATATTGGAACAAGTCCCAGCGAATCGTATTGGAAAACCATGACGTGATACGCAGACAGAGTACTAAGCATTCGAAAACGGGCCACGCAATTACGTCTATGTTTCGGGTGCGCCGCATGACTCGCCAATCGGGGAGATGCATTTTGCATAAGCTGTTTTTAATCAAAATCCTGATAACACCGAAAACGTAGATGGCAATGTGAGCCAAGCCAAATGCAATAGCGGCTATATGTCCTTGAGACGCGAGGAAAATCGTAGCGGCAGCAGTCAAGGCGTACGCTACTTGAATGCTTGCCATTCCACACAATGAACCAAGCCAATACCAAGGTGCATTGATGCGTCCCAAAACAGTTTGACGATGAATTTCGTTGACTGACTCAAAAAAAGTACTGTCCACTGTACAAGTCGCGTGGCATTGCGGCGCGTAAACGATTTTTAGGCCCGCACTTTTGATCGCTTTAATTGTGGGCCAAGTGTCATCGATTGCTTGTTGCCAAATTCTTTTTAACTCGAGTTGGTCAGCAATCCGGCTACGAATTCCCCAGCTCTTTGACGACAGAATAATTTGATTCCCTGGTCCTTGAAACGTTGAGATCGTATTTTGGTATATAGCGCGCAACCGATTTCCAAACGTTTGGTGACGAGGCATTTGCCAGACTGAGCCGGTCACAGCACCAACTGCTGGATCGCTAAGCCCCTTTACGATGCGTCGGAGCCACGTCGTCGAGACGCGAACATCGCAGTTGCCAAACGCCAGTACTTCGCTTTCGAGACTTGCTGACATCACGCCGGTAAGCCAGGCTTCCAATTGATGACTCGCAGTTGGGACTTGAGTGCTCACCACGATTCGTAAATTCATGAATCGATTTTCTTCGATTATCGCTTTCACAATTCTGGCGGCACGGCTTTGGCGATCATCCACAACAAATACGACTTCAAGATTGTTGTAGTCTTGCCGCAGGTAGGAACTGAGGGTTTCTCGCAGCCCGGCTGTATTTGTCAAACAAGGGACAATTACAGTTGCACGGGGTGTCGTTTCAAGGTGAGGGCTTGAGTCGTGCAGACGGCGCTGCGAATAACGCCGGTTTTCATACAGCCACGCAACCCCCAGCACCATCAAGGTACCGACGACCGAAACAAATGAAATGAATGCCGCACTTAAGAAAAATGCCGTCATGATCAGCAGTTTTGTTGAGTTAAAAACGAAAAATGGTCGAAAATAGACAATAGAATTCGTATATCCGAAAGATTTTGCCTAGATTGATCATCGAAAGTTTAACCGAATGGCTTGAGCGATAAAGACCAATTGTCTTGCGAAAATTTGCGTTGTTCAATATTGGCACGCGTAATGCCATTTGCTAAGGTACAAGGAATCAGGCATGGAATGCCAAACGTTTTCAAATCGCATGGTACTGCAGGCATTTTTCCGCTATCAGTATCAATGATTGAAGTAGATTTCGAACCAAAAATTCGACATAAACACAAACGATGTGAAATGATGTTCACAACGGATACGCAAAGGAAACAAATCGCATGTCAACCGACAATGGAATGTCTGCTCGCAAAGAACTTGAGGTCGATTCACATATTCGTTGGATGATTCGGCGCGATATGCCGGAAGTGCTCTCCATCGAGCAGAGTAGCTTTGAATTTCCTTGGTCTGAAGACGATTTCATACGCTGCTTGCGACAACGAAATTGTATCGGGATGGTCGCTGAATCCGATGATCAAGTCGTCGGATTCATGATCTACGAGCTGAATCGGAGTGACCTGCACGTTTTAAATTTTTCGGTGCGACCTGATATGCGTCGCCGTGGTGTTGGATGTCAAATGCTCGACAAGTTGGTCGGTAAGTTGTCGCAACAACGCCGAACGCGAATCGCACTAGAAATTCGTGAAACCAATTTGGCCGCTCAGTTGTTTTTTAAGAGCGCTGGGTTTGTCTGTGTGTCGTTACTGAAAGACCACTACGACGATACCACTGAAGATGCCTACGTAATGCACTTCAACCACGCATCTGCAACCGAATCAGTACCTACAAATCGCATCACACGCATGGCAGGTTAAGCTCTTTGAACCGTGATCTGTCCCCGCATCAGTTGCGGTGGAGGGATTTTCATTGTTGCAATACGCTAGATGCCAAACGATTTTTGTAATAACTTGACGTGTTGTTTCCCGAAAACCCATGTGCGTCCACTCTTAACATTATTGATTGTTACTTGCGCTGGGCTAAACAGAGATTTGTCGATCTTGTAGAAATCGCGATCGTAGGCGTCGAAAATTTCGCGAAATGGTCGCCCAAAATCACTTGAACTGTTGCTTGGAATTTGCGGGCCAAATTGTTCGATTACTTTGTCGTCTGTTTCCATTGTCAGAACGACCTGTGCTCCAAAAATAATGGCGTCGTTGGTCCAGCCAATCGATTGTAAGTCGTTTTTACCGATCGGTGGCATTGGCGCCCAACCGATCGCGCTATTCACGTGCCGCAGGTCGATCCCAACTTGATCAAGCTTATGCATGGTCGTTTCGACACTTCTTGCAACAATTTGTACCGTGCCGGCTAGGCTGGCAGTCCGGGCCATACACAAAATCAAATTTTCTTGCGATACATCGCATTCTTCGCAGATCTGTTGGATAGCTGATTTGGTTGGTTTTAAGGACGATTCCAAAACCAAAACGGCATTCTGTTCAGAATCCTTGAGCGCATACTTATTTAGAATTTCTTCACGCCCTCGCAATAGTCGCCCCGGGCCGCTGGCCATCGCAAAATAATCAGAGGTGACAATTGGCCATCCTGCATATTGTGCCGCGACACATGCGGCCAAAGGATAGTCTGTGCGAACGCAGACAGTTCCAAACGGCAAGTCGCTATTCAAATTCGGAACAAGACTGACATCTCCTAGTCCGGCCATACAAATTTCTGCGAGCAGTAGGCCTCCGGCAAGAGTTCCTAGACCATCGATTCCAAAATCAAAAATCTTGTAGTTCAATTCAGGATCACAAACCCTGGTTCCGGAAACTCTCAATCTGTTTTCCAAGGCGACCAACATGTTCATAGTCGCGGCATTCAAGTTTTTGGGAACCAAAGATGGCATTCTGAGAACTTTAAAAGTTAGAGAGAACAAAGATACATTAGAATAACATATCGCTAGATTTTATGTTTCCAGCCGAAGAGTCCGAGCTAACGAGTGCCTCGAAGTCATCTTCGCTGAGTACCGCAACGCCAAGTTCCTGGGCTCTTGCCAATTTGCTTCCAGCGCTTTCACCAGCAACCAAGAAATCGGTTTTCGCACTTACACTCGAACTGGTTTTGCCACCATTTGCTTCGATTATTTTGTGGATCTCGTCGCGTGTGTATTTGCTCAATGCGCCGGTCACTACAAATGTTTTACCGGCGAGTGACGAGCCTAGTGATTCAACTTTCTGTTTCGCGGGTTCGAAGACTAGACCTAATTCACTGAACCCGGAGATTACGTTTTTTCCATAGTCGCTTTGAAAGAAATCAACCACACTTTTGGCAATCGTGTCACCAATCTCGTTAATAGAACTCAAGTCTTTAGCGGTTGCTTGGGCGAGGCTGTCGACGGAATCGTATTGGGATGCCAAAATTTTTGCAACCGTCGAACCAACATGTCGAATCGACAATGCTACCAAGAATCGATCAAGCGTTTGCTCCCGCGATTCGGCAATGGCTGCGAGCAGTTTTTCGCTCGATCGTTTTCCCATTCGCTCAATGGATTGTAATTGCTCAATTGTTAAGCGATACAAATCGGCAAGGTCGGTTACGAGGCCTCCATCGACCAGTTGATCAACCAGTTTCTCGCCCAATCCGTCGATGTTCATTGCTGGACGTGATGCAAAAAAGCGTAACCGCTCGCGGACTTGAGCGGGGCAATGCAAATTCGTACAGCGAATGTAAACACCGCCGGAATCTTTTGATAACGGTTGTTTACAGTCGGGGCATTTGCTTGGGAACACAAAAGGGGGTAGGTTGCTCTGTCTCAAGTGTTTTTCAACTCGCACGATGTGTGGAATGATCTTGCCCGCCTTCTCTACGATAACTACATCGCCGATCCGGATGTCCTTGCGCTCGATTTCCTCAGCGTTGTGTAAACTGGCCCGACTGACCGTCGTCCCGGCTAGTTCGACGGGCTCGAGGTTAGCGACAGGCGTTACCGCACCTGTCTTGCCGACTTGCAAATCGATCGAATTTATTTTGGTGGTGGCCTCATATTTTTCCCATTTGTAAGCCGCGACCCAGCGTGGGCTTTTTGAACGGGTGCCTAAGGAGTCTCGCAACGCCAGGTCGTTGAGTTTGACAACAAGTCCATCTACTTCGAATTCCAGCTCGTGAAGCATTTCGATGATTTGTTTGCAATGCACGCCGGCTGCTTCGATCGACGGAAACATCTGCACAAAAGGTGTTGCTGGTAAGCCAAATCGCCGAACGTTATCCAAGAATTCCATGTGCGTTCTGACCTTGAGGCCTTCGCAATGCCCAGAGCCATGGCAAAAGAAACTCAAATTCCTCTCAGCACAAATCTTGGAATCAAGTAAGCGAATGCTTCCCGAGGCTACGTTGCGAGTATTGGCATAGTCTGGTAATCCTGCTTTCGCTTGCCGCTGATTGAGACGAACAAGCTCTTCGTTCTTCATGTAGATTTCGCCGCGTACCTCTAGAATTTGAGGCACGTCATCGCCCCTTAATCGAAGTGGAACATCACGCAGCGTTCGCACATTGTGGGTTATGTCATCCCCGACCGTTCCATTGCCACGCGTCAAGGCTCGCGTGAGCAGGCCATTCTCGTAGACGATCGAAACGGCAGCTCCGTCGATTTTTAATTCGACGACCCATTGCGCTGGATGCCCAATTGTTTTCTCAATCTTCTTACCAAAATCTAGCAGTTCATCGATGCTGTATGTGTTTTCAATCGAAAGCATCGGGATTCGATGTGCGTATTGTTCTAGGTGCGGAACCGGTTGTTCTCCGACTCGCTGGCTAGGGCTATCAGGAGTGATCCAAGCTGGGTGTTTTAGCTCGAGCTCTTGCAGCTGCTGCATGAGTTTGTCGTATGCCAGATCCGTGATTTCAGGCGCTGACTCGACGTAGTACTTTTGGTCGTGATAGCGAATCTGATCGCGAAGGCTTTCGAGTTGTATTTTCTCATTTCCCATTTTTAGAACGCCGTGACGAACTATTGATGCGTTTCAACGCCGCATTCGGGAGCTTGTTGAATCGGTTTCGTCATGGAGTCGTTGGGTACAAGGCAAAGAAATTTGAGCGGTGTTGGGCCTGAATTCTTGAATTGATGAATTTCGTCGGGAGCTACATAAACGACTGTTCCAGGTTTCAAAACATGCGGAGTTTCGCCGCAGAAGACCTTGCCTTCTCCGCTAAGGACAAAGACCTCGTGTTCGTAGGGGTGCGAGTGTCGTGGCGTGAAGCCGCCGGGGGCAACTTCAAATTGTCGCATGGCGAAATTTGGTGCACCATCCGTTGGACCGACAAGCCAACGAACCTTACAGTCTTTTGTGCCTGGCATGTCGACCTGCTTTTGCGCGACGTCGTCTATTTGACAGACCTTCATATTGCTTCTCCTCAAATATTCTTGGGGCGGACAGTCTTCTTTCCTATTTTGCACGCTCATTATAGAGCTCGACTTGTTGAAATCCTACTGGCCCATTCGTGACTTTTGCTGGCAGGATTTTTTCTATGATTTGATTGGCCTGTCGATAGGTGATTGCGAGTACGACAATCATTACCACGGCGCCGATCAAGTTCGAAGCCCAGCGATTACGATACTCGCCCATTAAGGTTCGATTGTTGACAACCAGCAATAAGAACAAAACGATTAGCGGCAACAATAAACCATTGGCGATTTGCGCTGACAAGATGATGTTGGCAGGACTTGCACCCAAGTACAAATTGAAAAAGACTCCTACAATAAGGACGAATGTCGCAACTAACTTTAGACGTCTGTCATTCAATTTTGGCGGCAACCCCAAGCATCCTGCGAAGACATAGGCGGCGGCGAGCGGTGCGGTTACCGCACTTGTCAGTCCAGCAGCCAACAATCCCAATCCAAAAACGGTACTGGAAGCGACACCTAAAGCGGGTTGAAGTTGTTTGCTAATATCCGAAACGGATTTGATCGTTTCGGGTTTGTCCTTAAATGC
>JAHEAM010000649.1 GCA_024642765.1 Planctomycetaceae bacterium | reverse complement strand
AGTGGGCAAAAGTTAACTTTGGAACCCGTGCGTTCTGCGGCTTGTTGCCAGGGAACGATATTGGAGTGATGATCAAAGATTGTCAAAAGGATTTCGTCACCGGAATTCATTCGCAATTGAGAAAGTGAGTGAGCGACAAGGTTGATCGCCGCAGTGGTGCCGCCTGTGAAGATGACTTCTTCTCTGCTGGGTGCATTGATCAACGCACGAACTGTCTCGCGAGCCTGTTCGTAATATTCTGACGCTTGCTCGCTCAGATGATGGATGCCACGATGTACGTTTGCATAGTACTTTCGATAACAACGATCCATTGCCGCCAACACAGCGTCTGGGCGTTGAGTCGAGGCAGCATTATCGAGATAGACGAGCGGCTGGTCTTGGCGAATACGCTGGCTGAGAATCGGGAAATCGGTCCGGCAATCGGCAAGAAACTTGGTCATTATTCAGTTCGGTGTTTCGATTTCTGATAGGCAATTGCAAGCAATTCAGAAATTGCGTCAAAGGAGTGTTGCGACGGGTTTAGAACACAGGCCCAGCCATGAATTCCGTAAACAGGATGAGGCATGATTTGGTCTAATGCAGCGAAGTCATTTTCAACAGTATCTACGGCAGCGAATCGTTGTCCGTACGATTTTTTGTCGAGGCCAATGTTCAAGCGGTAAATGCCAGTTCGATTAAGTTTTGATTGTTCGTCGAATCCAGGATAGTTGTTTTGCACAATAGTTGCAAAAGGCATACGCTTCGTCGGTGGGATACTGCGATCGGGATCGTAGAAGTAGAAAACATCGCCCCAAGCACATTCGGGCGCGCCGTCTTCGGCACAAGCTATGACAATGTCAACGCCGGGGAATGTTTCATTGATGTATTTCGTAATTTCATCAATCGAGAGTTCTTGCGCCGTCATTGTGCATCCGTTGCAATTGATTTTGGTTGAATGCCTGGCCAATCAATGTTGGATAGTTTTGACAATGTTAGATGGAGGGCTTGAGTCCCCAGTCTTCCACCGCCTTGGGCCTTCAGGGCAATATACAATTGGTGAGCGAGTGCTAGGCCAGGCAATGCAAGGCCCACCCGATTGGCTTCATCGAGTGCGATCCCCATGTCTTTGATGAAGTGCTCAACGAAAAAGCCTGGGTCGAAATCACCTTTGATGATTCGTGGACCTAAGTTCGAAAGAGACCAACTCCCCGCCGCACCACTGGCGACCGACTCCAGAACAGTCGGTAAATCGAGCCCCGCACGAAAGGCATACAGCAACGCCTCACAAACTCCAATCATGTTCGCGGCGATTAAGGTCTGATTGACCATTTTGGTATGTTGTCCCGCTCCCGCAGTCCCTTGATGAACAATCGTCTTACCGAGGACCTTCCAAAGTGGCCGCAGCGCCACAAACGCGGCTTGCTCCCCGCCAACCATGATCGACAAAGTCGCATTGCGTGCGCCGATATCACCACCGGAAACAGGCGCATCGAGAAAGGAAACCTCTTTTCGAACAGCCGACTCGGCCAATTCGCGCGCTAACGCGGGACTACTGGTCGTCATGTCAACGAATATCTGACCTGATCGTGAAGCGGAAAGTGTGCCATTGGTTCCCAAGTGTGTTTCGCGAACATCGTTCGGATAACCCACGATGGAAAATAGCACATCAGAGGCTTGAGCAACGGATGCCGGTGAGTCATGCCAGGTTGCCCCATCGTTGATCAAACTCGCAGCCTTATTGCGAGTGCGGTTGAAAATGTGAACCGGATACCCGGCTTTCATCAAATGACGTGCCATGCTTTGCCCCATCACGCCGGTTCCGATCCAACCAATCCGCGTATGAGTATTGGAACAATCTAACATTTATGAGTTCTATCAAAATCGTTAAGAATGAAATCTTGGAATAAACGGATTCGACCAGGGCCACAAAAATCTAGAACTTGAAATCTGGGCGTTTGAGAATTTCAGCGACAACGATTGCCTCCCGAATACTCTCAGGATCGCGCAGTAATTTTAACAGGTCATGCCGCACGTCCTTTTTGGTAGAACTGTACGGGTCATGAGTGTGTTGTAATGAACCGACTTGG
>JAHEAM010000648.1 GCA_024642765.1 Planctomycetaceae bacterium | reverse complement strand
AGAACATCCACGAAGAAGCCAATTACGCCTTCCTTTTGACACAGCATCGATTTCTCGTCGCCAAGTTTTGACTGCTGCCCTAACGTCGGCTGTCGGATGTTGTTTCGGCTGTCGTACTGTTCCCATGACAGGCCGCCGACAGCTCGTAGTGTTGCCCGAGTCCCGAGAAATTTCTTTGGGTGTGCAGGCGTATGACGAGACCTTAACTAACTATCAAAAAAGCTCGAATCAACGGGCTGCCCAAATCGTTCAACGTGTTGGAAGTCGTATCGCCAAAATCGCCCAACGCGATGATTACGATTGGCGATTTGAATTACTCGACAGCCCCGAACAAAATGCTTTCTGTCTACCTGGCGGAAAGGTCGCGGTTCACGAGGGAATCTTAACGGTTTGCAAGAACGAGGCCGGGCTGGCTGTAGTGATGAGCCATGAAATTGCTCACGCGCTCGCGCGACACGGTGGTGAACGCATGAGCCAAGGCATGGCTGTCGACGGCGCCAAACAAGTACTCGACATGTTTACAACCGCCAAATTACCTGACCGAAAAGAAGCAATCATGCGAGCCTACGGTATGGCATCCGAGGTTGGCGTGTTGCTCCCGTACAGCAGGAAACAAGAAGCGGAGGCGGATCATATCGGAATCATGATGATGGCCGAAGCCGGATACGATCCCGGCGAAGCACCGCAATTCTGGGATCGATTTGCAAGTTCCAAAGGTGCCGCCGATACTCCGGAATTCCTATCAACACATCCCTCTGACAGTCACCGCGCCGAAAACTTACGCAACCTTCTATCAACTGCGGATCCCAAATACCAAAACGCAGTCGACAAAATTGGCGTCGGCGAAACACTCAGCTAGCATTGAGGGCCTTGGCGTCATCTTACGTAACGACGAACGCTCGTTTTTGCAGCGATTTCTCGACCCGCTTCTCGGTATTGCATGCACGATTGCTGTAGACGACTCCTGGCGCCATTTGCTAGAAGTCCCCTCTGTCTTTGTTACCCAAAATTTATGTTCGAGCTAATCCATGATCGCCCACTCAACAAATAGGTTCGCAGTAACATCGATCTTGAATTCGACGTTTCACAGCGGACTGATTGGCATTGCCTTGACCCTTGTACTCCTCGGGATTGGTTCACAAACTTTGGCTCAACAATTCAAATTGGATTCGCAGGTTTATCAAGACGGGCAAACCACTCCAATCGGACACAGCCTAACGATTTTCATCGATGGATTAGTCTACGACATTGCATTCTCGCCTGATGACGCAACCTCAATTGTCGAAATTGTCGTTTACGATTCACATACAAAAAGTTTTGAAATTCTCGACAACAAAAACAATCGTCGCGTTCATTTAGAACAATTCGAAATCGTACGGATGCTGGAAAACCAACGTCAACAGGGATTGCAGGACGAACGTTTAATACACCTCGTCCGTCCAAATCTGGTTGAAGACGTAGACTTATCGGAAGGCCGTTTGACGATGTCTAACGCCATGCTGCGTTACGACGCCAAATGCGAGAAGCTTTCAGACCCAATCATCCAATCACAGTTTTACGAGTTTTTAGATCAGTATTCGCGACTTTCCGTTTCCGACCCGCGGCGTTTGCCCCCGTTCGCAAGATTGGAATTCAATCAGGCACTCATGAAGTACAACTTAGTTCCCAAAGCAATTCACTTGACGCTTTCGGGAGGCGATATTTCGAAATCGGATCTTGCGCTCGTGTCAAAGCACACATTAATCAAAAAACTATCTGACGACGACAAGAAACGAGTTGAACAAATCAGATTGAGTTGGCCCAAGATGGACAAGGTTTCCATCGCTGACTTCCGCGGAATCGAAAAAGTTGCGGAGCGGAGCAGCACGAAAACGTCAAACGATCGATGAAAAAGGCGACGCAACATACCCAACTTAGCTGACTCGTATCCGCTCAGAGACGTAAATACAATTGAAAGCCAACCCGTTCTCAGCGATTTTCCAATGGAAAATTGGAGAATTGCTCTGCTTTGCAACTGCTGACGACTTGGCATGAAATACGCGGGGCGGAAATTTATTTGCGTTTTG
>JAHEAM010000183.1 GCA_024642765.1 Planctomycetaceae bacterium | reverse complement strand
ACACAGCAGACTCTGAAGAACTTGCAGTCAGCCAAATTCGAGCGAGTCGCGACCTCATTCATCAACAACTGAGCAAGGTCATCGTTGGCCAGCGCGATGTGATCGAACAGTTGCTCGTGAGCCTATTTGCAGGCGGACACTGTCTCATTACAGGCGCTCCGGGACTGGCAAAAACACTGCTCGTTCGTAGCATCGCACAGATCTTTCATTTGAAGTTCCAGCGCATCCAATTCACACCTGACCTGATGCCCGCCGATATCACGGGCACAGAAATCCTAGAAGAAACGGCTGACGGCAGAAAGATGCATTTCGTCAAAGGCCCGATTTTCGCCAACGTGATTTTGGCGGACGAAATCAATCGCACGCCACCGAAGACACAGGCTGCTTTACTCGAGGCAATGCAAGAGCATCAAGTCACCGCTGCCGGCGTTCGCTACACGCTGGAAGAACCGTTTTTCGTTCTAGCGACTCAAAACCCAATTGAGATGGAGGGTACCTATCCGCTACCCGAAGCTCAACTCGATCGATTTATGTTTAACGTGAATATTGATTATCTGCCCGAAGATGACGAGGTCGCGGTAGTGCAACAAACAACGTCAAACCATTCGGGCGCGATCGAGGCCTTATTTTCCGGCGAAGACGTTGTCCGATTTCATGAAACCGTCCGACGCGTTCCGATCGCCGAGTCTTTGGTCCGGTACTGCGTGCGTATCGCTGACGCAAGCCGCCCAGGTCGCGACGGTACTCCCGACTTTGTTAATCAGTACGTGACTTGGGGCGCTGGACTGCGAGCTGCGCAGACTCTGGCACTTGGTGGCAAAGCACGAGCGTTGTTGCTCGGCCGCAGCCACGTGACGATGGACGACATTGTCGCCCTCGTCGAGCCGACCCTTCGCCATCGCATTGTCTTAAGCTACCGTGCAGAAGCCGAAGGATTTAAAGTCGAAAACTTAATCGAGCAACTAGTGAAGCATGTACGTGTACCGCAATAGCGTCTGGTTGAAATAGAGACGTATCCCGCGACCCCATTGGTGTTTGTATGGCCATCAACGAAACGACAACCGCACGAACCGATTGGGTTGAACCACCCCAGAGGGCTGTGCAGATTGACCCCGAAGCATTGATGAAAATCAATTCGTTGGAGTTACGTGCGCGGAGCGTAGTGGAAGGCTTCATGGCTGGCCTTCACCGCAGTCCCTACCATGGGTTTTCCGTTGAATTTACCGACTATCGACCGTATTCGGTAGGCGATGATCTGCGTTACCTCGATTGGCGATTGTTGGCCCGAAGTGATCGGCAGTATATCAAACGTTTCGAAGATGAAACCAATTTGCGTTGTTACATTGTAATGGACAACAGCCGCTCGATGCAATTCGGATACGAAAGGATAACAAAGGCTGAATATGCGAAGACAATCGCTGCGACTTTATCGTATTTTTTATTACACCAACGCGATGCCGTCGGTGTCGTCACGTTCGACGAAGTGATCCAAGAACTTGTCCCGCCGCGATTTCGTGTTGGGCAGTTTCGTCGTTTACTAGCGGCCCTCGATCGATCTCCTGCTGGCAAAGGCACTGACATATCTGCTCCGCTCGAACAACTCGCCGGAAGCTTTCGGAAACGAGGAATGATCATTCTGGTTTCCGATTTTCTGACGTCGGTTCCCGTCTTGGAACGGCATATTGCCTATTTAAAAGCCCAGCGCCATCAAATAATGGTGATTCGCGTGCTTGATCCCCAAGAAACAACATTTGATTTTCAAGACGCTCGATATTTTGTCGACTTAGAAACGGGACGCGAGTTGTATGTGGATCCTGTGGTTGCAAAGAAAAACTATTTGGCAAAATTTGCAATCCATGCGAACGCGATCGCCGAAACATGTCGCAAATACGGCGCACGTTACTTAACAGTCGAAACGAACGAGCCACTTGATCGTGTGCTCATCGAAATGATTCGCGCAAAACAAAATACGACAGTTGCCAATAGTGCTATAGAAAAATCAGTAGGGAGGCCAGCATGAGCTTCTTGACGATTTTGTTCGGATTGGGCGCTTTGGGCATTGCTTTCCCGATTGTGTTTCATTTGATTCGCCGAACGCCGCGTGGTCGACAAGATTTTAGTTCCTTGATGTTCTTGGATCCGTCGCCTCCTCGCCTCTCACGTCGCAGTCGACTCGACGATTTGTTGTTATTGCTCCTTCGCAGCAGCGTCATTGGACTCTTGGCCTTGGCGTTCATGCGACCATTTCTGCGACAAACCCCCGCGCTGGACGCCAGTGTTGTTCCAAAACAGCGAGTCGCGATCGTGGTAGATCGTAGCGCGAGCATGCGCCGCGGCGATTTGTGGAAGCAGGCAATTGAACTGGCCGAAATGCGTCTTCGTGCGTTAACAACTGTAGACGATTTCGCTGTATACGTGTTTGATGATTCCGTGCAAGAACTTGTCGGATTCAGCACCGATAAAGCTCACGAGCCCAATAACATGGAAGTTGCGATTCAACAACTTCAGGAGATTGAGCCCGGTTGGGGTGCTTCGAATCTTGCCGCCGCACTCACAGAAGTTGCTGACAAAAGAAATGAATTAAGTACTGTCGCTGGAGATGCTGCCAATCTACAAGTCGTTTTGATTTCGGATATGCAAGTCGGTAGTGATTTAGAGTTACTGCAAGGATTTGAGTGGCCTCAAGCCGTTCAAGTCGACGTGCAGTACGTGGCAGTAACGGACGAAAACAATGCTTCGTTACAGATTGTCCAAAACACAGAGACTGAAAACGAGAATCAACTGAATCTACGTGTCACCAACGAAGAAACCAGCGATCGTCAGCAATTCGAACTCAATTGGCAAAATGCGTTAGGTGAGAAATTTCCACTCGAGTCTATGTATGTTCCAGCGGGAACTCGCCGCATTCAAACGCTCACGCCACCGGACGCCAGCAAGCAGTTTGATCGCATTGTACTTGCGGGCGACTCCAACGCCTTCGACAACATTCACTACGTTGTGCCACTTGAGGTAACCGAATTCGATATCGTCGGTATCGAACTTGGCGACGCTTCCAAGGACGCTGAGCTATCGTTTTTCCTGAGCAAAGCCCTGCAATCATCCGCCACGCGTAAAATCGAATTTCATTGGTTGAAGGCCGAATCAAATAACAAATCCGAGCCGTTCATTTTAGCCAGCGGAGACTTATTTTTCATCAATGGCACCCCGTCTCAATCGGAACTAGATGAAATTACAGGCGCCGTCTCGGCAGGCGCCGTCGCATTCGTTTTGGTTTCGAATTCCGAAACCGACCAATCGCGAATCTTAAAGTTTGCGGGCGTAGATCGAATCAACAACGTCGCGCAGAGCGACGCCTATCGCTTACTGGTTGATATTGCGTTTGAGCACTGGTTGTTCCGTCCGTTCGCAACTCAGCAATTTAGCGATTTCACAAACATCCATTTTTGGAAAACCACGAACGCAACGCTAACAAAGGACTCACAGGAATTAGCGAGGTTCGACGATGGTTCTCCGGCACTTTGGGAATTGACGGTAGGCAAGGGTAAAATTTACGGGTTGGCATCGAGTTGGCGCTCAGAAGATAGCCAATTGGCATTAAGTACGAAGTTCGTTCCATTCATAAATCAACTACTCGAAGCTGGACGAAAAAGCCTTCGCCCCAACACGGCGTTGGTTGTAAATTCGCCTTGGCGCTTGCCTGAAATCGACGGCAATAATCTTGCATCCAATGCAATAGAACGCTCGATCCTGCGACCCGACGGAACTGTCGAGACCTTGGCCGAAAATGCGAGCGAATACCCAAACACAGACACACCAGGAATTTACACTTTTTCGCATGGCGTCGACGAACGACAATCGTTTGCAGTTAATGTCGCGCCCAGCGAAAGTCAATTGGAGCCGATGCCTCAAGATCGTTTGCAGGGATTGGGCGTTGTGCTCGGAACTCAACCAACGCGTGAGGCTCAACTCGCATCGCTCCAACGACTCCAAGATGCCGAGTTTGAAGATCGCCAAAAACTTTGGAAATACTTGGTCTTGGCAGCGATTGTGCTTTCACTTTTAGAGCTAATCATCAGCGGCATCAAAACCAGGAACCCAATGCAACTCGCCAATACAGGGGTGACTCCGTGAGTAATTTATCTGCGAACGATATCATTTCCGAACGTCTGAAACCGGTGATTCAGCGACTTCGTTGGCGTCGGTTTTGGTTTAGCTTAAGTCTGTGTTGGCTAGTGGTCGCCGTGGCAGCAATTGGCTACGCCGGGCTGACACGCATTCGCTTTTTGACGAGCATCGATTCGATTGGGTTTTATGTACTCTGCGGAATCGGAGTGGGTTTTGGTGTCCTGGCTGCGCTGTTAATGGCTTTTGGTCGTCGCGATGAGGTCAAGCGAACAGCAGCGATATTAGAGAAACATTTTCCGGAATTGAATTCCAGTTTGCTGACTGCACTGGAACAAGTACCAGACAACCAAGGCTCTTTCGGATTCTTACAGCGTGAGGTAGTCCGCGAAGCGATTTATCATGATTATCAACGTCCCTGGCTATCGATTGTTCCGCGCTGGCATGTGCTTGGCACGATGGTCGGCAGTTTCCTTTGTTTGATAGCCGTTAGTGCGCTCATCGTAGTGTTGGCCGTCAAGTTGAGTCAGGGTCATTCGGTCGGCGAGCACGAGTTCCGAGATGTCGCCATTATTCCGGCAAACTATTCCTGCGTTGTTGAGCCTGGAAGTTTAGAAATCGAACGCGGTGAGAGTGTCTTGATTCTGGCTCGATTCGAGGGAAGCATACCGCCCCAGGCGCGCGTTGAATTTTCTACTCCCGATGGAGAACCTCAAACGCTCGACATGAAACGCAGCCTTGCCGATCCGATTTTTGCAATTCGTTTGCCTCCGATTCAATCGATGACGCAATACCGAGTCGCGTTTGAATCGCAGAGCTCCGAGGAGTTCGTCCTGACGCCCTTTGAATTTCCAGAGGTCAAACAGGTTGATGCTACGATTCGGCATCCGCAGTATTCCAATCGCGAAGATAGCGAATTGAAGGACGTCCGGCGAATCACGGTGACGGAAGGTTCGACTGTCACCTTGCGAATTGAAACTAACAAAAAATTGGTAGCGGCCGAGCTAATCGGTCCTGAATCAACATCAACTCCATTAACACAAGTTGCTGAAAGTTTGAGCTACACCACTGAACTGTTGCTAACTCAGTCGGTCAAGTACGAAATCAAATTGCGAGACCAAGCGGGTCGCAGCAATCGTTTCGCACCAACAATACAAATCAACGTCATTCCCAACCAAATTCCAATTCTCCAAGTTACTGCTCCGGGTCGAGACATCGAGGCATCGGCGTTGGAAGAAGTATTACTTCAAGTTCAGTCGATTGATGATTTCGGTATTGATGCACTCGGATTGGTGGTTTCGGTACCACTTCGAGAACCCTTAACTATCGACTTGGCTCAAAATCTGCCCGGCAAATCCAAAACGACAATTGACCATTTGCTTGCGCTAGAGTCGCTAGTACTTGCACCAGACGACCTCGTCAATTATCACTTTTTTGCCGATGACAAAGACGCGACTGGCAACATACGACGTACCGTTAGCGACATTTTCTTCATTGAGATACGCCCCTTCGATGAGATCTTTCGCGCTGGCCAGACACCCACATCTGACAACATGTCGCAAAACCAACAGCAATCGGGTAGTCAAAACGCGCAAGAAGCGAATGACATTGCCCTTTCGCAAAAAGAGATCATTTCGGCAACTTGGAATTTGTTAAGGCGTGTCAATGCTTCGGTTGCGCCCCATTCGGAGCAGCTTTTGAGCGATCTGGAATTGCTCGCAACGTCCCAAGCGACAGCCAAAGAACAAGTGGCAACACTTGCCGCAGCGGTCACAGATGCGAAATCATTGACCTTTGTTGCCGAGGCCCAAACCGCTATGGACGCTGCAATTCAAAGCCTTGAAAACGCGAAAACAGCGACGACGCTCCAGTCAAAGGATTTGCCAGACGCACTAAAAGAGGCATTGATTCACGAACAATCGGCCTACCAAAACATGTTGCGTCTGCGGACTCGCGAGCATGAAGTTGTGCGAATGAACCGACAACAAATGCAACAACAATCCCAGAACAATCAAAACAATTCGCGTCAACAACAAATGCAGCAATTAGACCTGGAAGAAGAAAAGAACCCTTACCAACAAGAACGTTTGGCACAGACACCCGAGGACCCTGCAACCCGAGAAAACCGCCAGGTCTTGAACCGATTGAAAGAACTGGCAAAACGCCAGGAAGATCTTAACGAGCGAGTTCAAGAAATGCAGACGGAATTGGAAAAAGCTCAAACACCCCAAGAAAAAGAAAAACTCGAACAACAGCTTAAGCGATTGCGCGATGAACAAGAACAAATTTTGCGCGATGCCGAAGAATTGAGCCAACGTATGCAAAACGAACAAAATCAAGCTGAGATGAGTGAACAGGCGCAACAACTCGACCAAGCTCGTGAGGACATCCAGAAAAGTAACGAGGCCTTACAGCAAAATCAGCTTTCCCAAGCCGCAGCGGATGGCAGTCGCGCTGAAGAGCGACTCGACGACTTGAAAGAAGAATTTCAACGCCGCGCTTCAAATCAGTTTTCTGAATCGATGCAAGATCTCAAATCCTCTGCCCAGCAGCTTGCCGAGAAGCAAAATGAAATTTCAAATGCACTAAACGAATTAGACGAATCAGAATCCCAAAACACATCTTTGCGTGAGAATGATCCACGTGATGAACTTTCAGACGAGCTTGAAAGGCAACGGCGGCGACTGGATGAACTGCAGAATGAATTGAAGTCGACAGTCGAACAAGCTGAAGACGCCGAGCCATTGCTGGCTGAGAAGCTTTACGATAGCTATCGCGAGGCAGAGCAAGCCAACATTGATCAGCGCCTAAAAACAGCAGAACGTTCTCTGGAACAAGGGTTCGATGACGATGCTGAACGACAAAGTCGCCTGGCAGAGAGTTCCTTAAACGAACTGCAACAAGGGATCGAGCGTGCTGCAGAAGGGATCTTGGGTGATGACATAGAATCGCTGCGTCGCGCGTCCCGGGAACTTGATCAGCTTAACGAGGAACTTAAACAAGAACTACAAGCGAACGCGTCTGACGAACAACCTGCAGACGAGCCAACAGTGTCCAGTAAGCGCAATGGCAACTCAGGCGAAAACCAACAACCGCAAGACGCTGAAAACGAAAGCCTCACGGATCCAAATGCACCGTCCGGTCAGCAAAATGAACAACGTGGCAACCCCCAAGAAACAAAACTTAACGAAAATGAACAAGAACAATCGAAACTTGAGCAGCCAACCGACGCTGAAAATCAACAGTCCGGCAACCTACAAACTGGCCAAGGCCAGCAAAATCGAGGCCAGCTGAGTGACCGAGACCCACAGAATGACGGGCCCCTTGATTCGCGTTCT
>JAHEAM010000182.1 GCA_024642765.1 Planctomycetaceae bacterium | reverse complement strand
AGCTGAACGATATTTTCTCATCCGCTGGTATCCGGCTTTTGCCATTGTCGGATTTCGATAATGCAGTCGATGTTGAAGAGACGGGTAGCACTTTTCAAGAAAATGCTCAACTGAAAGCGACTGAACAGGCGCGAGCCTTGAATCGCTGGGTGCTGGCGGAGGATAGCGGTTTGAGCGTGGCTGCCTTAAAGGGTGCACCGGGAATTTACTCGGCACGGTTTGCAGGAGAGCCACGCGATGACACGCGAAACAATGAGCACCTGCTTCGGCAGTTGAGCGGTGTGCCCCTGGCCAAACGCGGTGCCTGGTACACTTGTTCTATGTGTCTTAGTGATCCGTCAGGCAAGATTTGGATCGACTGTCTTGGCGAATGTCACGGTCGGATTTTAGAGTCGTATCACGGATCAGAGGGATTCGGTTATGACCCGCTGTTCGAGGTGGTTGAGTATCACCAAACGTTTGGGCAACTTGGTCTCGCCGTCAAATCCATGATTAGCCACCGAGCTCGCGCAGCAAGGCAATTTTTGCAACAGTTTGCTTCCCAGAATCAGCTCTAGCGAGTTTTATTTCCGAACGCCGCCATGATGCCGGCGGTTGAACGCTGAGGGATCAAACGGATTGTTCGACTGTGGTGAAATCGTTGATGGATCAAGGCGAGGGATTTTTGGGGCTTCGCTTGACTTGTGGGATGGTTGAAGCATTCCTTGCGATTCTATTTTGGCATTCTTAATATCGGATGTTTCGTTGATCTTGGTTTTTGGCTCTGTGCCACGCAAAAACGAATCTAGTTTCGGAATTGTCTGAATCGGTTGCGGCTTGTCATCGATTTGGCTGTCTTTCGTGTCCGGGAAAAATCGTTCAAGATGTGCATCCTTGGTCGGCTGATCCATTAACGCAACCCACTCCGTTAACAAGATGAATTCACGAGAGCCTTCGTCAATTGGTGCTTTCTCGCAATTAGCGTGTACCGAAAGCGCCTGTTTGAGAAGTAGGTTCTCGCCCTCCATCGTTTCTTGTTCAACAAAACGCATAACCTGAACCAAATTCTGTTGACTCATTCGTTTTGGAATTGATTCACCACGCGACATTGTCATTAGTGGCATCACCTGTTGGTTTTGATGATGGCAGCCAGCATTGCTACAGTTTTTTACAATAATTGGTTCAACGACGCGTTTGAAACTCTGCTTTCCGAAATCGGGGATGTTTTCAAGGACGCGCTCCAAATCATTCACATTGAGCGTTGTCGTTTTTTTGGCAGGCAGATCCGTTTCAAAGCCAACCGTTCGGATATTTGGGTCGGCGCCCAATAAATTCTCATTGGACAATTGAGGCTGTAGCATCTGAAAGTCGGCAGCTACCTCTATCTTCGGGTCTCTGTTTTGGGTGTCCATCGAAGCCACCGCTGAGTCCAATTGCCTTAACAGCATCAACAAATCACCTGGAGGCATCTTTGTGAATTGCAGATCGTCGATTTGCTGGTGGGCCAATTCGAATTGTTTGTTCCGCAAGCACCAGCGAAAAAGTGCGACTTGGCCGTCAATGTCGTCCGCGGTAATGGCACGTTTTTGAAACTGAAAGGCTTCGGAATAACTATCGCAAATGAAGGAGATGTCGTCTGTCGACATGACCATACGGCTTCCGTTTGGTAATTCGATAGTCGTGCGATCATAACCCAATTGTGGTCGACCAGAAATCATATTTCCGTTTTTTAGCAGTATCCATTCAAAGATGGGTGTTTCTTGACCGCAGGCATTCATACATAGTGCGCATATGAATGTCGCAATGAAACCGCGGGCGAACACGAATCTTTTTGAAGGTAAAAACATAGGCGGGGAGGGTAGAAAGCCCCAGCTATCGCGTCAATGGCAGATGCAAAAGCTGGCCTGCTAGCATTCCTGCCTTTTTGCCAGCAAAGATTTGGCATAATTAACTTCAATTGAACTGTTGAAGTTAAACCGATTTTATCGGTCGAATCGATTGTGTCGATATTGAGGGTAATTTGAATTAGGGACATACCCCGACATAACTTCCCGAATGGGTTCCATAAGTAACCTGCCGGGAGAGACTTGGGAGTTTGTTTTCGTTTCGGCTGGATCCTCAACCTCACCAGAAAACACGGATTCTAATTCGAGACAATTACTAAGCCAACGCTTTTCGAGCAAAAGCTTCGCCATCAGAATCTCTTTGAATATCAAGAAATGAATCATGAAAAAGCGATTGACCTCGACATACCGAACGAGCCTTTTGCTTACCGGCTTATGCTTGTTTGTTGGGTTGCCAAGTTTTTCGGCTTCGGTACTTGCTCAGGTCAAGGACGATTCGTTTTTGAGATTGCAGGCCGTTGAGCTTGAACTGCAGACCTTAAAAAAGGAACTCGAGACAATGCGTGGCGCGGCTTCACGCTCGTCTCGTGAGGCAGGATTGCAGTTGGACTCCAAAGACACTGCCGTTAATCCTCTGACACCCGAAGACAGCAAGTTGTCGTCCGTCAGGCCCACGACAACCGCCGCCAAAACTGACGCTACCAAAAAACCCGAAGAGCCCAAGAAGAAAGAATATCCCGACTTCAAAGTGACAGGATTCTTCCAGTTAGACTCTGCTTTTTTCGCGCAGTCGGGAGAAAGTCGCACGACGTTGGGCGACATCAACGATGGGCTTGGATTTCGCCGAGCTCGTATCGCTGCGACCGGCAACGTTACCGAACACACGACCTACATGATGGAATTCGACTTGGCCCAAGCCCAAGCTCGCTTTGTCGATGTTTGGGGGCAATTTGATGTGCGTCCAAACAGTCATTTGCGAATCGGTCGATTCCGTCAACCGTTTGGCATGACAGAGTTAACGAGCATTCGCGAGTTGCCAACACTCGAACGCCCCTCAATGTTCGCTTTGGCACCGTTTCGACAAACAGGCATTATGTACTATGGCAACACAACGGACGAAGTCGCGACGTGGGCATTCTCGGGCTATCGCACACTTTCAGACAATTACGGCAACGTCTTTGCCGAAAACGGTGGCTATGGCACTGCCGAGCGCATCACCTGGCTTCCTTGGGACAACGGCGATTGCGGATTGTTTCATATTGGTATCGATCATGCCTATCTTGATCCAGGGCGAAATGTCTTACAGTACGTGTCCCAAGATGAAGTGTTTGTGGGACAACAACCAAACCTTGGACCGTCTGGGCTCAGTGTATTTCCGATTGAATTCGTGCCGCCGTTTGTGAATTCAGGTGTCTTCCAAACCAATTCAGCGAACTTGTTTAATGTCGAAAGCGCTCTTTCGTTAGGACGCACCGTCGTTCAGTCCGAGATGCGATGGAGTAACGTTCAAACTCCAACTGGAATTGCGACAGTCCCTGCGGCTTACCTGCATATCCGACATGTATTGACCGGCGAAATCATTCCTTACAACCGCAAGGCTGGTGTGTTTACTCGCATCAAGCCCGCGAATCCCGTTGCAATGTGTTCCCCAATGCGAGGTGCCTGGGAAGCAATTGGACAGGTCTCCTACATTAATCTCAATCCACTGCTCGATGTAGGTGCTCCCGGTGCAGGTCGAAGAATGCTCAATTCAGTGGTTGGTCTCAACTGGTATGTACAAAACAACGCCAAGGTCCAATGGGCTTGGATTAACACGGAGTTAAACGACCGAACCTTAGGAAACAGCGTTAGCAACGCCTTCGCGATGCGTTTGCAGATGGATTACTAAGGAGTTGCGCGGAGTCTTTCGGCGGGAGATTTTGTTTACCAGATCAGCCATTCATCGGGGTTTCGCAACCATTCGGGCAAGCGTTCGACTTCATCGCCCTCAGGAGGGCCGGTCAATTTGCGTACTCCGTTCTCAGTAATTGCAAGTGTGTGTTCGAAATGGGCTGCCAAGCTCTTGTCCGCCGATATTTGCGTCCAGGCGTCTGGGAGTTCGATGAGTTTCGCGGTGCCCACATTCACCATCGGTTCGACCGCGATCACGAGCCCGGGGCGTAAATCAAAATCCTCTTCGCGCCGCCAATCCTCTTCGAAATAGTTGGGGACTTGCGGCGGCTCGTGCAAATTTTGACCTATGCCATGCCCAACCATCGATTCAACGACACAGAATCCAGCGTCATGGATTAGGCCCTCAATGCCTTGCGCGACCTCGCTCCACATTTTGCATTTTGAAATCAATTCGATTGCCAAATTGAGTGCGCCCAAAGTAGCCTCAAGCAATCGCTTCGCTTCGGCTGAAACATTGCCAACAGCGTGAGTGTAGGCTGCGTCGCCACACCAGCCATGAAAGCGACAGCCGGTATCAACAGATACGATATCGCCCTCTTTCAATTTTCTCGAACCGGGAATCCCATGGACTAACTCTTCGTTGACCGAAATGCAGGTCTCTGCCGGGAAACCCGGTGGCCCGCCATAGTTCAAGAACAGAGGCTCCGCGCGATAACTGGCGAATGTTTCACGAACAGCCAAATTCAGATCTTGGGTTGTAACTCCTGGACGAATCAGACGATACATCGCCTGATGGGCTTGCCATACGATTAACCCCGCCTCGCGCATCTTGCCAATTTCGCGAGCAGATCGAATGACGCGACGCGGTTTTGATTTCTTAGGGCTACTCATTGGGTTTTCGATCCTCATTCAACATGATTTTATGTTGTGGTTTTTTTCTTTTTCGGTTTATAGATTTCGGTTGCGGTCCCAAAGAATACTTCTCCGGCGTTCATGAGCGTTTCACTCAGTGTCGGGTGAGGGTGAACCGATTCAGTAATGTCGCGGACGTTGCAGCCCATTTCGATTGCAAGCACGGCTTCGGCAATCAACTCA
Source organism: Planctomycetaceae bacterium (assembly GCA_024642765.1). Lineage (GTDB taxonomy): Bacteria > Planctomycetota > Planctomycetia > Pirellulales > Pirellulaceae > BJ22. The sequence continues at coordinate 2,674 of JAHEAM010000182.1, read as the reverse complement.
CCTGCTCCAGCGCCAACGATTCCACAGCCGATTACTTGTTCTGTTTCAGGATCGACTAACCATTTCGTCAGTCCATCGGTGCGAGCCAAGGCTTGCGCGCGACCGCTGGCCGCCCACGGATAGACGCATACTTCGTAATTGCGGCCCGACTTCTTCGCTTCTTCTTCCGTAATACCAGCCCACGCGATTTCGGGGTCGGTGAAAACAACCGCAGGAATTGCGCGTTTGTCGAAAGAAACCGAATGACCGCAGATGGCTTCGACAGCCGTCCGCCCTTCGTGGGTCGCCTTGTGAGCCAACATGGGTTCGCCGGCAGCATCGCCGATGACATAAATATTCGGAACGGAAGTTTGCAACTGTTGATTGCAGGGGATAAATCCGCGTTGGTCTGTTTGTATCTCGAGGACCTCCAGATTAAGTGAGCGAGTATTCGGAGCGCGGCCTACCGAAACGAGAACGCGATCGAATAGTTCGGTACCGAATTTTCCAGGGCCCTCGAAGCTCACTTGGACTTGCTCGCCAACGACCGAAACACTGCCGACTTTTGTGTTTAAGAAAATTCGTTTGTCGAACAACTTTTCAAGGCGTTTAGCCAATGGTTTTACGAGATCGCGGTCCGCCCCCATCAGCAGGCCCTCTTGCAGCTCAACGACACTCACTTGTGTCCCCAGTTGAGCGTAAACCGAGCCCATCTCAAGTCCGATATAGCCGCCACCAATCACCAGCATTTTCGCGGGGATGTCCGTTAGTTCCAAGGCCCCCGTTGAGTCCATCACGCGATCCGAGCCGATTCGGAAGGCCGCGGGCATCGCCGGAGTGCTGCCTGTCGCAATCACGCAATGTTCAAACGTGATCTGTTTTCCGACTGGAATCGATGCGTGCTCACCTGCGATTTCGATCGTATTCGCGTTAACAAATCGAGCCTCGCCGACTACGATCGTCACGTTGCGTCGTTTTGCGAGTTGGCTTAGTCCAGCGGACAGTGTGGAGATGACTTTGTTTTTTCGAGCCCGCAGTTTGTCAAGTGCGATTTGCGGGGACCCCAACTCAATGCCCCACTCGTGTGAAAGTTCTTCGACTTCGCCTAAGACTTTTGCAACATGCAGAAGAGCTTTCGAAGGAATGCAACCACGCAGCAAGCAGGTTCCGCCCAGTTTGCCTTCCTTTTCAACCAAGACAACCTGACGGCCTTCGTCAGCCGCCAAGAAAGCCGCGGCATATCCACCAGGTCCACCGCCAATGACAACAACTTGCGTTTGCATTCTCGCCTCGTCAAAAGAGCCAACAATTTGATTTCGATTTCAATACTGTCAAGATAACAAAAAAAATGGCAAGTCTCTCGTAAGTGACTTGCCAAGATCTGTTATTCGTAAATGTTCGTCACTTGAATGACGCGTCGCCGTGAATCATCTCCTGATAAGGATTTTCCAAAAAGGATCGATTATCGTGACAAGAATTCGACGACCACGTTGCCGTCAACTGGCAAGCTAATATCACTTGGGCCAGGAGCGCCAACGACGTTGATTGTCAATGTTTCGGAATCGAGTTTTGCCCAATCAATTCCTTGGCCCTCAACTCCAGCACCGATGATGTTTCGGTACATGCCCGCGATGTTGGCTCGTGGGCGAATAGTCACAACGTCGCCCGGACGCAACAAATACGACGGCTTGTCGACTTTGACGCCGTTCACTCGGAAGTGACCGTGAGCAACGCCTTGGCGAGCTTGAGGGCGAGTCAAAGCCAAACCAGATCGTCGCAGAACGTTATCCAAACGGCTTTCACAAAGCGTCAGCAAGTTTTCGGACGTGTTACCCTTCATGCGACCGGCTTTTTCGAAGTAACGACGCAACTGTCGTTCGCCAAGCCCATAGTAATGCTTGATTTTTTGTTTTTCGTACAACGCGTGACCGTAGTTCGACGGTCGTTTTGGGCGTGTGTGCATTCCAGGCGGCTGCTTTCCACGCTTTTCCATTGCGCGTGTTGCACCACCACTTTCATAGACCAACGTCCCCAATCGGCGATTAATTCTTCCCTTGGGGCCTGTATAGCGAGACATTCAAAACTCCTGAAAAAAACGCGGCCGCTAGAAATGAACCGCGAACAAAACCCAATATTTCTTGAAATTGGAAAACGACAATGATTACGTTTCCAAGCGAAAACAGCAAGGGGGATAACCTTAATTTCCCCGTTTTTTTGACACTTCTGGCTAGATCCGGCAAGCCCACAGCGCATTTCTTGAAAAGCCGCAGCGACTACAGGATGGTATCATAGCTCTCGCTCAAACTTTCGATCATCTTGCCAGGAGGCAAGGTCTGGAGTTCAGCACCTCAAAAACACTCGCTTTTTGACTGAGATATCCACATGTCGTCACGCCGAGTTAACAACAATGTAGGTCAAAAATCTTTGGGTGGGTTGCATACTGGTCGGGTCCCCAGCTTTGGCCGCCGAGCATCCGCTTTGTCGGGGCGTTTAAGATCGCAATAAAGCCCTCCTTAAACGACCAAATCGACGACAAAGGTCTTCTAGGATTATTTGTTCGATTAACAAGAACTGGAATACGTGGAGAACACCATCCGATCGAAGTCAAAAATTGTTCGACAAGACTGAATGGCAGTTTATCGAAACCTGCGTTGCTCTCAGTTTGCTTATATAAATTATTGGTGTCGACGTCGGC
>JAHEAM010000647.1 GCA_024642765.1 Planctomycetaceae bacterium | reverse complement strand
TCGCGCTGCGCTGTGGTGCCTCAAGCCGTTTTATCGCGTTAGCGTCGGGGTTCGCAATCTTTTTTTCACACTTGGCTGGTTCAAATCGAAACGCGTCTCGGTTCCTGTGATCTCAATCGGGAACTTGACAACAGGCGGAACCGGCAAAACACCAATTGTCATTTGGCTTGCCCGTGCATTGCGTTCGCGCGGTGTCCAAGTCGCGATCTTGAGTCGCGGTTATGGCGCTTTGGAAAACGGCGAAAATGATGAAGCCCGTGAGTTGGCGATTCGCTTGCCCGACGTACCGAATCTGATTGGACCTGATCGTAGCCGTTCCGCGGAGATTGCCCTCGAGGAATTGGAAATGAAACTGTTGCTGATGGACGATGGCTTTCAACATCGACAGCTTGCACGTGACTCCGACTGGGTTCTGATCGATGCGACGTGTCCGTTTGGATTCGGACAACTGCTGCCACGTGGTTTGCTGCGAGAACCGGTATCGTCTTTATGCAGGGCAGACGTTGTGCTGATCACACGCGCCGATTGCGTCGACTCGAGCGTCTTGGCTGCCATTGAAAATCGCGTTCGTCGGGCGAATACAAACTTATTCATCGCACATGCCCGATTCGCACCGCAGCATTGGCTCCAAGCGAACGGACAGCAGAGTTCAATTGACAAACTATTCGGGCAACGCTGCCTAGTCTTTTGTGGCGTCGGAAACCCGGAAGGCGTCCGCGTAACGATGCGCAGTTTGCCATTGGATGTTGTTGCCGAAAGAGTCTTTCCAGATCATCACCACTACAGCGACGACGACCTCGCGGACATTGAACAGCAGGGAAGGACAGCCCATGCGGAATGCTTGATATGCACGTCCAAAGATCTGGTCAAAATCAACCGCAACCGGTTGGGAACCATTCCACTCTACGCCTTGGAAATCGAAACCAAGATCATTTTCGGAAACGATGTTTTACAAACTCAAATCGATCATTGGGCGAATATTGCGAATGGTCGACATTAGCCGTGGCATTGCGACGACTACCACTTGGGCGTGCGACGCATACGGCGGAACATGAATCCCTCGCGGGCCGAATTCGACTCGAGCATGGGCTCCGCATCGGATCCTTGGTTGCGATTCTCCGCATTAAAGTTTGGATTCTTTTCAAACGAGGCTTCGTTTGCGGACATGCGAGTTTCGCTTTTTGTACCATCGAACATGCTGTCGACAAACCGTGGCCAGTAGCCATCGATCGCGATGCGAGCACCATCGGCCGAGCGAGAATCTGCCAGCAGTGAACTCGCCGAAGCCAATGTTTGGGTGATCGCCTTTAGATCGTTTTCGTCAAACCATCGATCCATGAGTTCAACACGATCGACGCAGACCTTTCCGGCGCCCATCAAATCCAGCCCGACACGCAAGCGAGCCGTTGGATTGATCGGCAGGTCGTCGAAGTGCACGACAAATTGTTTCCAAGTCGGCTCCAGCGGATTGGCCGTCTCACTATGAGCTAAACTGCCAACAGATCCGAAGCGATAGTACTCAACATCTTTCTCGTCGGATTCGATAGCGATGCGCAAGGGAGGCTGTTCGCCTTGGGGGTCGATTCGAAGCCAAAAGGCAACGGTGAGTCGTCCTGTTTCCGGTAGTGCAAACCACTGACTCCGCAGCCAGGCAACTTTTTCGTTCGACTGCATAGACAAACAGCGATTGTCGGCAGCGCTCGCATCGTTGATCCAGTCAAAGACAGTTTGATCCGCAGCGCTTAGGATCCAACCTTCTTTGTCACTGAAATCCACGTTTGCAAGTACATTCAACGGCTGAGCTTTCGCAGCCAATGACAAGCGGCCTTGGAGTTTGTGAACATGTTTTCGAATTTGGTCGACGGCTTGCTCATCGATTTTTGCACTGTAGTCGTTGATTGACGTTTGCGGTTGATTGCTTTGAAACGCAACGAGTCCAAATGGTTCAACTTCTAAATCAAGGTCGCCGTTCTCATCCGTCGAAACGCGTGTCGGCGGATTACCGAGTCGCTCTAATGTTTGGGTGGCGGCAGCGAATTTCACTTTCAAATTTACAGTCCAGGGACTTCGATTC
>JAHEAM010000646.1 GCA_024642765.1 Planctomycetaceae bacterium | reverse complement strand
CGCCAAATCACTCCATGGCTAACGAATCTCTCACAGTCGCGGAAGTCGTCAAGTCTTTCGAAGAAACACAGGGCAGATCGAAACTCTTTACGAGTTCTCCTAGGACGAATTACACTTCACAGTAGAAATCCATAAAGACGGACAATTTCACTATTTTGACTCGCCAAAGGTCCGATAGCGAGTGGCAATTGCGACAACGCGTTAATGATTTGCGTCGAACGGATGCGATGGATTCCAGTTGGGAAGCAAAGCCGAAGCGCAATTCATCCATTGTCCTTTTAGGCGGACCATAGACAGGGCCAAATTTAGACGCAAAATGGCTTCACTCTGTTAAAACTCAAGGGTTTCCCGGAATAGTCAGTTGAGTTGCTATGTTGATTATGCAAACCAAATTCAGGAAGATGTTGTCATCTTCAGCTCGGCTGCTCGCCCTGGGACTGTTTGTCGCTTCGGCGATGTTCGTGGGTGCGGCAGACCCAGAGTCGGAGCATCCGCTAGTATTTATTCATCCTGGGATCGCGCACACTCTGGAAGATATCCAGTTTGTAAGAGGCAAGATTATTGCCGCCAATCAACCATGGGCGGATGCATGGAATACGATGACGCAGTCCCGATATGCTGACTTGACGTGGAAGGCGGAACCGTTTGCTCACGTTGAACGCGGGCCGAGTAACAATCCCAACATCGGATCTTCCGAGTTCAGCCGTGATGCGACCGCCGCCTACACGCACGCGCTGATGTGGTCACTGGGCGGCGATGAGTCTCACGCCCTAAAATCTGCGGAGATTATCGACGCCTGGTCACTCACTCTCAAGTCGATCAGAAATCACGACGCCAAACTGCTGTTGGGTATGGAAGGCCAGGAGTTTTGTAATGCAGCCGAGTTGCTGCGACACACCTGGGACGGCTGGCCCGAGACGAACCAAGCATCGTTTAAGCAAATGCTTCGAGAGATTTGGTATCCCGTCATCGAAAACTTTCACCCATCCGCAAACGGCAACTGGGATGCGTCGATACTGCAAACGATGATCGCCATGGGAGTCTTTCTGGACGACCAGGAAATTTTCGACCGAGCGGTGGACTATTTCCGTCATGGCGAAGGCAACGGTGCCATCGGCAATTACTTCAACGATTTCGGACAGTGTCAAGAATCGGGTCGAGACCAAGTTCATACCCAAATGGGACTCGATTATCTGGCGACCACTTGCGAGACGGCGTGGCACCAAGGCGTGGACCTCTACGGCGAGCTCGACAATCGACTGCTGAAAGGGTTTGAGTACACGGCAAAATACAACCTGGGATTCGATGTTCCGTACGAGCCATATCGGAGCTTTGAAGGGAGGTATTTCTACAAACAGATTTCCAGTGGCACTCGTGGACGCCTGAGACCAATGTACGAAAAAGTGCTGCGTCACTACGTCCACCGACGGAAGCTCGAAGCGAAATACACTGTGGGAGCCGTTGCGAAACTTCGCCAGACCGGTGAGGAAGAAGACAAGTTGCAAGGCAGGTCAAAGCAAGAACGTTCGCAGGATCAAAGCGACCGCCGTCAACGCCGAGGTACCCTTGGTTCATTGCCCTGGGACACACTGATGTATGCAACTGGCGAATTTTAGCGTTGCGGAAATCGTCAAGAGTTTTGTTGGGTTCGGTATTCCCCCGGCGTTTGGCCGGTCTCGCGCTTGAACACGGCGCTCAATCGTTCTTTGTGACTAAAGCCAGTTCGGCGGGTGATTTGCTCCAAAGTCATGTCGGTTTCGCGAAGCAGTTGTTTGACGCGGGTGATTTGAGCTTCGGTAATCAACTCACGCGGCGTCCTGCCGAGTTCCTCGCGGCAACGACGTTCGAGCGGTCGCCGAGATAGTGTTGAAAATTCGACTAAATCACTAACATTGATTCCGTCACAAGCAGCCAGTCGGATGTACCGGCAAACTCGCGCCAGTTCTTCATCCTCCACAGCAATTACCTGGGTCGACTGGCGTTCGATGACGGACACGGGAGCTATGAACTCGATGTCTTGTTCGGGTTGCCGTCCCGAGAGCATTTCCTGCAACAGTTCGGCGGCGCGGTATCCCACC
>JAHEAM010000181.1 GCA_024642765.1 Planctomycetaceae bacterium | reverse complement strand
CGCAGTTCGTTCGCGTCACGGGTGGCGTTTGTGTCACCAAAGTTACCTATTCGTTTGTCTAGTTCCTTCGCTTCAAATTGGTTCGCAAGTAGTTCTTGCTCGGCTAATAGACCTTCCAGATACTGGACGTTGCTCTGTTCGGTTTTACTGGCGGTTTGACAAAAGGAGACCAAATCACCACACAACATTTGTTGTTCATATTGCAGCAATGCCCAGCGGGCATCCCAACGCAAACCACTCGATTGTGATGGTAATAGACGTCTCAAAACCTCGGCTGCGGGCCAGGCCGCGTTGGATTGAACACTTGTGATTCGAAAGTCAATAAACTCAAACAAATTTTTTATCGCTTCTAGCCGTCGAACCATATTGCGTTCAGATTCGATATTTAGAATTTGTCGCTCCGCATCCAATCCATCGAGCCCGAGAGCCAACAAATAATTCCGACCAGAACCTCCATCACCCATTTGGGCGTTTGAGCTATTTCCGCAGATCACAAGCCCCAGAAAGCAAACCGAAAAAAGTAAGCCTTGGCTCCTGAATCCTAACCCCAATGAGCTGAGCCTAATAAAGCAGCTAGATGGCATCCACTTTTGGAATGGGCCATCAGTCGGTGATAGGTACATAAATCACCTTTTGAAAACCAATTGCCCGGCAAGCTGAAATGACTTGCGTAACGAGTTCAAATTCAATATCGGGGCCCACATGCACTTGAATGCCGTTGTCCTTGAATTGAGTTTTTTGAATCCATTCCTTTAATGTAAACAATTCCTTCGTATTTCGTGTGCCATACTGAAACACGACACTGCCTTCCCTAGAATTCATCTTGATCACCGAGGGTTCTAGATCGGTCACAGCTTCTGTTTGTATTGCGGCTGACTGAATCACCGCTGTCAATTGTTTTTCCGGTTGTTGCCAGGCACTCATCACCAAGAAATAAATCAACAGCAGGAAAACGACATCGATCATCCCCACTAGTGGCATCCCCAGTGACTGAGCATTTTGGCGAGATGATGCCTTGAGTTTCATTCGTTAGTCCTCGACCACAATGGTTTGGATGGAGTGAATACCGTTCTGATTTAGAACTCGTAGGATTTGATTAACGAATTGACTGGGGCATTTCCGATCGCAGCGTAAAACAACTTGCCGATCCGAATGTTTGAATTCCGAAAAACTATTGATTGCGCTCTCCAATTTGTGGTTCGATGTTCGTTCACCTTGTAAACGGCAATTGCCTTGGGAATCGATTTGTATCAAAAACGGTTTGGTTTCGGATTGCGGATCGCCAAAAAAAACGGTAGGCACAACGATCATCGCTTGAGTCGCGCGTGTCGACTGAGAAACGGCCAAGAAAAAGATGATCAACAAAAACACAACGTCTATCATCGGCGTCATGTTCATGCCTTGAGTTTCGCTTTTGCTTTTTCGCTGCAATCGCATGGACTAATGGGTACCTTTCCCCAAAGTGGGCTGAGCTGCGTTTCTTGCATTTCGTCCAAGGGGCAGCAAAATACGTTCCACACGTTTACCAGTCTCGGACACAAGTGAGTCGATTTTTGTGCGAAAAAAACTCAGAGCTACCATTGTTGGGATTGCAACAAAAAGACCTAAAAGCGTTGTAATCAGTGCCTCTCCGATCCCTCCTGCCAAATCTTGCGGTTGAGCTATTCCGCTACGAGACGCGATGGCTTGAAACGCCTCGATCATGCCCAACACCGTGCCTGCTAGGCCCAACATCGGAGCCACGGCAGCAATAACGTTTAATATTTCCGTGCGTCGATAGAGCCGACCTGTCTGGTCCTCGCCTGCTTCTTCACACGCACTACGGTACTCAGCAAATCCAAACTCATGGTTATGGTATCGCTCGAGTCCAGCCACAATCACGTCGACAGCAAGTGATGGACGAGTCAATTTGCGACCATATTCTTCGGCCCTTTTCGTCTCTCCGCTCGCTAACAATCGTTCTATTTCATTCAGCGGTCCCTGCGGCATGAGGCGACGGCGCGTGATCGTAAGAAAATTGATCACAATGAAATAACAGCTGACCAGTGCCATCAACAAAATCAAAGTAACCAAAAGATCGCCTAACCAACTACCCGCATACAGCATTTCGAGAAGCGACGATTGCAAAACACTCGCTGTATCAGTTTCCGCAAACGTGCCTTGCGTCGCATCCAAACGGCCTAGGCTCGCGGACAGCGATTGAACTTGTGAAAACGAAACAAATCCGTTGAGGTTCAAATTTCTTGTTCCTTATATTCAATGCACAAGTCGTCGCTATTTCCCAACAACCTGAACAGTTGCGAATTTATTGTCCAGCTCCAATTGGAGTTTTTCGACATCGGACTGCCAACCGTTTTGACTCGCGATTTCGCGAGCGAATACAACCGCTTTGACAGCAACGTACGGATCACTCGACTTGATCGAATCGGCAAAGAGCAGCCACTGTAACATTGCCCGACGAGCCTGCTCTGGTGACTTGGCACGAGTGGTTGCCATATCTGCCATAGCGGCTTTATTAAGCCAATATTTGCCAACAACTTTTGCAGCAGGCGACATTCTGTTAACCTCATTCGTCAACGAAATGACGGAGCCCGACGCCTGGCCTTGGGATAGTTCGTTGGCCGCCTTAAAAACCAAAATCCAATCGGCAAACTCTGAGTCGGAATTCGTTCGCCATGATGCGACTCGACTTTCAACATCCGCATAACGAACTGCAGCGAGCTCAAGTGCCGCTAAATGGACTTCTTGAAATACGTCCTTGTTACTTTCGCCCAACTCAGTTGGTTTGCATGAGTAGAGCGCCGCATGTGTTTCGTTTGCACTTTCGCCATCGCTCCAAATTGGTAAAAGCTGAATGGGAACATCTTTTTCTGAGACCGCCACCATCCAAGCACAACAAGTACCATGCAATGAATTGGATTTTTCCGCCTCCGAATACTGTCGCAGCCGCCAAAAATCCAACAAGGCGTCTGTCCGATTTCCTGCAGTCAAATTTTCGTAACACCGAGCAGCGAAATATGAAACGCAAAAGGCATCGACCTTGGATATACGTTCAAAATCGGTTGCTTGCAATGCTTGTTGCAATTGCAAATGGTTATCAGCAATGAGCCCCGCTTTCAAGCGATGCATCGGTCGCCCCACCAAACGAACACGATCGTCAAATTGTTGTTGAATATCCTCTTGAAGCTTGCCGTCAACAATTTCATCCCACCGGAAATCTACTCGCGCCGCATCACAAATCCCAAGCTCGGTCAACTCGACTGGCAACAGCAACTCAACCAACTGGGGTCCCGCCAAAACGACAAACGTGTCGCTCTCGTCTGAACTTTCGCGTTGTGTCGTTTGAACGGTAGCAAAGGTGCTGGAACACCATACAATCGGCAGGCATTGAAACACAAAACACAAAAAAACGTAAATAAATGTGTGCGTCATAACTCAACGGTTTCCGCCCAAGCCAATTCGGCCGCCACTTGATCTTGTGCAAGTTCACTTTTGCAATGAAACCCCGCGTAGCTCAATGAAAATTCTTTGGCCAAGTGATGAATTACTAGCCCGGATTGGCAAAGCTGCCGAAAACCCTCGAGATATCCAAGCGTTTTTCTAGGTTCAGATTTTTGTTTAAAAACGCGCCAATGGCCTTCGTCTCCCTCAACGCAAACTGCGAGCAGTCGATCAGTTGAGTCAAAAGCATCTGGGTTGCCGCGAATTTCGAAGACTCCTCTTTCGGCGGCACAATGCAGTAGCACCTGAGCCTCATCTGACAGTTTTTCGATCGCCTCAATCTCGCCGCTGAGCGCTCGCGATGCCAACATGGCCAGACCTAAAACTGTGGGAAGACCGGAACTCATGTTATGCATATCTAAAGCCGTTGTTGACACGGCCTGTGTATTTCGTGGAATCATATTCTTAAGTATCCAATGGAATTGGGCGCGGACCAATTAGTTAGCGATTCAATTGTTATGGCTGTTTTAATTGTAACATCGAAACCAACACGATTTGCGCGAATTGGCGACTCAACGGGAACTAATCACGAACAAAAGGCGTCCCAAGCAATTATCTGAATTTGCTACAAATTGGCGTCTAGTTGCGAGCTAAACTACAACGTCGAAAGCGGATTCTTTCCGCATCCTGCGTCGAAAACCAATAGGGCATAGAATTATGAGTATTCGAGTTTTCCATTGTCTTCATCAGCCGAGACGCGCAAACGTTGTCAGCTGTCTATTCCTTTTCCTATTGGTAGTGCTCATGCCCAAAATTGGTTTTGCACAACAAATTGAGTTTGTTGAACGGTTCGTCTTGTCTGCGGACCGCGAGTCGGAAATAGCCCGACTCGTCCCCGGATCGGAAGAATACTATTTCTTTTCAGCCCTCGATAAACAACTGCGAGAAAACCATGCCGAAGTCGAAAAGCTATTAAAGGCCTGGTCCAAACAACACGGCGAGACGGAACGCTACTATCAAATCCGAACCCGTGAGGCCTTGCTGACTTACGAAACAAATCCGCAAGAGACTTTGGATTTCTTAATACGGCAATTGAATCTTCGTTTTGATCAAGAACGCGAAATTCCTAGCGCCGAACGGAAACTCCCCACTTCCTTTCCCGAAAGTGAATTGGAACTTGAGCGACTCTTCGCGCGCGCGTTGAACAGCCGCGGGCAAACCGATCGCGTCGAAGACCAGGGTATTCCAGCTCTGTTTGACCGTTTCGAAATGCTCTCCACTTCTCAACAACGCGATCTATTATCGCGACTTGTCTTCCCAACCAATGAAAAACTTATTGATTGGATTGTTCAAGACTTGCAGAGGAATCCAGATCCGACTCAATTCGGTCAGCTCGGAATTCACAGCAAGCTGACTCTCATACAGATGGATGACCTCGCAACAAAAGTTCCAAACCTACTCAACAACGACTTGTATATTCAGTTGTATTGCCGAAAACTAAAGCCGAACGGTGATGAAAATGCCTTGGTAAACCCTGCCGTTCTAAGAAATTATTTGGAAACTACTTGGGGGTTCGTTAGCAAACTGAGTGATTCGCAAAATTCGCTCAAGGCAAATATCCTCTTCCACTTACTCACTTCCGACTTGCAAGCCGACAAGCCCAATCTCGATCGCTTCAAACAGTACCTTGCTTTGCCCCGGCCGCTATCTTACGTCAATCCCATTCTCCTCAAAGAAGCGCGAGCAATCAAATTTCCGGTTCAACTTGGACAAGACTACACAAACGCAATTGGGATGCCGGCTGTGCAAAACGAATTGCCACTCGTACTTCAATACCTTCACTTCTTTCTGCGAGACGCCAATTCTCCCGCCGAGTTTGAAAGCTATTTCGAAGATATTTTTCTAAAAAAAGAATTTGCGAAAATCAAAATTCTTAACGGACAGGGGGACTGGGAACGTTGGTCCGCAACGCTTGCCCCAGCTGAATACAAAGAGCTAATCGATCGCGTAGAACTGGAGTTCGCACCGACAAATCCAACACGCTTCGACTCCGCTGAAAATGTTTCGCTAGAAGTAGACATCAAAAACGTAAAAGACTTAGTCGTCAAAGTTTTTGAAATCAACGGCGAAAACTATTTTCGTCAGTTCGGTCGCATCGTCGATACAGACATCAACCTCGACGGACTGATCCCAAACTGGGAGCAAAATCATCACTATGACGAGAAGCCTGCGATTAGAAAACGGCAATCTTTTGCGTTTCCAGAACTCAATCATCGTGGCATTTTCGTCATCGATTTCATCGGCAATGGGCAAAGTTGCCGAGCGATTGTCCAAAAGGGTCGATTATCCGCGAAACAAACTCTGACTGCCGCAGGACACGCATTCCGAGTTTTTGATGAAGATGGCAATTTGCTTAAGTCCACGACCATGTTCGTAGGCAACCGCCGATTTGATGCGGATGAAGACGGCGACATTCTCGTGCCTTTCTCAACCTCGCCTGGATTCGCATCGGCAATAATCAAACACGGCGACTTGTCAACACTGACGACATTCGATCATGCCGCCGAAGATTATCAATTCGCGGCTGGGATCTTTATCGACCGCGAACAACTACTGCGCAATCGCAAGGCAAGTGTTGTCGTACGACCATCACTCTCGATCGCTGGTTTCCCGATTCCAATTGACAAAATGCTTGACGAAGCAAAACTTACGATTACAACTACGAATCATGATGGACAGCAATCAAAAAAGACTTTCGAGAACATTGAATTCAACGAAAACGGGCAAGCTGTTTTTGAATTCCTTGTGCCACCGCGTGTCAGCCAAGTGGACGTTTCAATCACGGCCACCATCCGCAACATCAGCCAAAACAAAGACAACAATCTGACCACGAACAAATCGTTTGCGATCAATCAAATTGACAAGTCGGACGAAATCGTCGACGTTCACTTACGAAAGAACGTTGGCCAATATTTCCTCGATGTTTTAGGAATCACTGGCGAATCGCGCCCCCAACAAATTGTCCGCGTGGAACTTAAGCACAAATTGTTTCGCGATCCGATCATCGCAATGCTGCAAAGCGATGAACAAGGGCAAGTTTCACTTGGAGTGCTTTCGAGTATCGAATCAGTTTCGGCGACGGCCACAAATGGCACCGCACGAACTTGGGACTTGTCGCGTTTGCAGCAATCGCAAAACTACCAATCGCACACTGCAATCCAGGGCAGCAAAATCTTAGTTCCGCTACCGCTCGAACTTAGTGCAGGCGATGGAAAAAGCGTTTCCTTGTACGAACTTCGCGACCAACTTGTGGCTCGCGATATTTCTGACAGAATTTCTATTGTCGATCAAGCGATTGTTATTGAGGGATTAGAAGCGGGCAATTATCAACTTTGTTTCACAAACAATTCTAAATTCGTTGATATTTTTGTGACGGCGGGCAAGGCCGTTGGCGATTTGCTTGTCGGCACAAACCGTATTCTGGAAGCCTCGAACGAACGACCCTTGCTGCTCGCTGAACCCGTCTTTGATAACGAAAAACTTGAGATTTCATTGTTGGGTGCAACAAAAGACACGCGTGTCCACGTTTTCGCCACGCGTTTTGTACCACGCTTCAACGCGTTTGATTGGCTGAACGAACGAACGTACCTTGAACCGATGGTTTACCAACGCGGTTCGACCTTCAACACCTTTGTTTCTGGTCGAAAAATCGGCGACGAATATCGATATGTTTTGGATCGTCAATCGGCCACGAAGTTTCCTGGAAACATGCTCGATCGCCCTTCCCTGCTCTTGGCACCTTGGTCATTGGGTCCCACGACCAATCGCGAACAGCTGCTTGAGGCTATGGACATGTTTCGAGATGCTGCTAGTTCAGCTCCAGATTCAGGGACACGTAAATCGGCAGGAACGGGCAGATTGCAAGCGCAGTCTGGTGACTTCTCGAATTTGGATTACCTGATGAACAGTTCCTCGATCGCTGTAAACCTGCAGCCCAACGACGAAGGACGAATCAGCATCGACCGCCAGACATTTGGCGGGCATACCCATTTCACAGTTGTTGCGATTGACCATTTTGCAATGGTT